>NZ_VCDZ01000015.1:0-247834 GCF_005845405.1 Escherichia sp. E4930
AGTCGGATGCGGCGTAAACGCCTTATCTGACCTACGTTTTGTGTCGTTGTAGGCCTGATAAGACGCGGCAAGCGTCGCATCAGGCAACGGCAGTCAGATGCGGCGTAAACGCCTTATCTGACCTACGTTTTGCATCGTTGTAGGCCTGATAAGACGCGGCAAGCGTCGCATCAGGCATTACAAGGGGCTGCTATTTAATAAACGTAAACGCCGTGGTCACACGCTTCACGCCGCTCACCCGGCTGGCAATATCTGCCGCTGCTTTCGCTTCACGTTCAGTCACCAGCCCCATCAGGAACACTTCACCATTTTCGGTGGTCACTTTCACGTTGGACGATTTCACCAGATCGCTGGTTAAGAGCTGCGAACGCACTTTGGTGGTGATCCACGTATCGTTAGACGCTTCGCCCAGACCAATCGGCTGGCCCTGACGAATCTCGTTATACACTTCATTCGCGCCATCTACGCCCATAGCAATCTGTTTGGCGCGAGCCGAAAGTTCAGAGTTTGGTGACTGCCCAACCAGCAGCACTTTGCCCTGATAGGCCGTTACATTAATGCGCGCTTCTTTCTTAATCTGTTCGTCTTTCGACAATGCGCTGTTCACGCGCACTTCCAGAGTACCATCGTCCACCTGGGTACCGACACTGCGTGGGTCAGTTGCGGCTTTGGTACCCACAGCAGCGGTACCCACTACGGCAGCGGCAACACAACCTTGCAACAGCAGCGCGGAAATAAGGACTGCGATTGGCGATAATGCCTTCATGTATTCTCCTTAATCATCCTGGTGAGGGAAAAGCGTGTTATCGATCAGATCGCACAGGCAATTTACCGTCAGCATATGCATTTCCTGAATGCGAGCACTACGATGCGAAGGAATGCGGATCTCCACATCCTGTGGCCCTAACAAACCTGCAAGTTCGCCGCCGTCATAGCCGGTTAATGCCACAATGGTCATATCACGCGTAACGGCAGCTTCTACCGCTTTTACAATATCGCGGCTGTTGCCACGGGTAGAAATGGCTAACAATACATCTCCCGCATGACCCAGCGCCCGCACCTGTTTTGCATACACTTCATCATGTAAGCGATCGTTGGCAATCGCCGTTAAGACAACATTATCAGTATTTAGTGCAATGGCAGGTAGGCTGGGCCGCTCCGTTTCGAAACGGTTGATCATGCTGGCAGCAAAATGCTGTGCGTTGGCAGCGGAGGTTCCATTACCACAACAGAGGATTTTGTTGCCATTGAGCAGAGACTGAACCAGCGTCATGGCTGCACGGGAGATGGCATCCGGAAGCGCCTCTGCCGCCGCAATTTGAGTTTGAATGCTTTCAGTGAAGCAAGCTTTAATTCTTTCTTGCACGCTAATCCTTAAACCTTAATTATGAGTGGCCATTAAAGGCATCCTTAATCCACTCAACCTCATTCCCGGTGAAGGCTACCACATCGAACCGGCAATCCACAGTATCAAAACTCCCATTATGACGCGCGAGCCACAAGCGGGCAGTCTGTAATAATTTGTGTTGTTTGCTGCGGGTCACACTGGCTACCGCGCCGCCGTATAGGGCAGAGCGGCGGTAGCGCACTTCGACAAAAACGGTGGTCTGGCCTTCACGCATTATCAGATCGATCTCGCCGCCACGCTCGTTCACGTTAGCGGCGATAAACCGCAGTCCTTTGCCTTCCAGCCAGCGACGCGCTTGCGCTTCCCACGCATCGCCGGTCTGTTTAGTGGTTAACTGGCGGGGACTACCTGACCTTGTTGGTACTGTAGCCATGATAACTTCCTGTTAATCACGCAATCCGGGTTAGCCGTCAGACCTCCGGTATTACCGTTGATTTCAAAACCCTGAACCTGGCGCATTTGTGAGAAATGATTTGCCAGCGACCATGCATCAACACCCATTGCATACATGCGAGCCAGCGAATAATCGTTATTCACTGCGCTTAGTGCCTGCTGCATTAACGGTAGATTACCGCCTGCCAGCATCGGGATCTCGCTGTACTGTAATCCTTCCATCTCAAGTCGGAAATCAGGGCCAGCAGAGCCTTGTGCGCTGCGGGAACTGGCGTACAGCGTTGCGCCGCTATGGCTGCCGTTACGCATGGCGATCATCGGTTTGACGAAAGCGATTTCGCCCGGCGTTGCCACAATATAGACCGCGTCGACACGACCACCGTTATTAGTGAACTGGTCATCGGTTGGTGTGGTTTGCAGCGTCGGATTGTTTGTGGTCATGCCGGAATCGGTTGTCGCTCTGGGGGTAATCGGGCTACCCGTTAAGGCGATGCCGGAGCCGCCGTTCACGCCCGCGCGTAATTCGCTGATGGAACCAAATTTTTGTTGCAGAACGGTGCCGCCACCCAATTTCTGCCACTCTTGCGCGAAGGCGTTTGCTACGCGGTCGCCAAGCGAACTGCGCGGGATCAGTACCAGCGGCGCCTGTTTCCCCTGGTCACGAATATGACGTGCCGCATCGCGTGCTTCATCTTCCGGCGATAGCGCGAAGTAACAGATATTAGCGCGGTTTTCGATATTTTCCGGCTGATTCAGCGCCAGAACGTTCAGTGGCGTGTTGCTCTTCAGCAACTCTTCAACATTATTTTTCAGCAGCGGACCGACCACAATGCTCGCGCCGTCTTGCTGAACCTGGCTTAAGATCTGGCTAAGCGGTTGTGAAGAGGTATCGTAGATTTTCAGTTCTGCGGCTGGATTCGCTGGCGTGCTTACCGCCGCAGTACTTGCCGCAGGGGCGCTTACAGGCACCGGCTGTGCTGCGGTTTCTTCACCCGTTAGATCGCTAACCGAGGCTTGTGCCGGGCTGGCAACGCCATCCACGGTTTGCGGCTGAGGTTGTTCTGTTACGTCAGCGGCAGGTGCGGCAGCTACCTGAGCCGCCACTGGCTGAGTGCCAATGTTTTTCGCCGCTTCAAAGCCTTGCTGAATTGTGCGACCAAATACCGCAGCCTGACCATTCAACGGCAGCAGCAGGGCGATTTTATTGGTTGACGCTGGTTTGAACGCTTTTACGTTTACCAACTGTGTTGGCAGCATTTTCGCGCCCGGGTTGTTCGGATAACGTTTTTGCCAGTCGGCGATCCCGGCTTTCATCATGTTGGGATCGTTACGGTTATCAAACCAGACGCGTTGCAGATCCAGCCAGCCTTGCAGGATATTTTCGTCGGCGTTAATTACCAGCGTATTCGCCTGCTGTTGGGTCATGGACGATAGCGCCTGCCAGGTAGCGTCAATATTCTGTTGCTTTTCCTTCGCGCCGAGCAGAGGTTCCTGGGCGACTAACGCACGCAGTAATTCAATGGAAGGACGTCCCTGGCTGGCATCGATTTTCGCCTGCCAGTAGCGCGCTTGCTGGTTTTGTTCTAAATCGGTCGGCGTGATTTTTGCTAACAAGGTCTGTGCGCCAGTAAAATCTTTTTGCGCCAGCTTGATTTCTACCGCCAGCAGCGTTTTCTCGCGACGCTGGGTATCGTTTAGTTCTTGCGGTAGCTGATTAAACAATTCCACCGCTTGCCCGGTTTTGCCTTCTTTCACCAGTGCACGAATGGCGAGTAATTGCCAGTTGATCCTGGTATCATCAGAGCTTTGCTGCATCTGCTGTAGATAAAAGGCAGAATCGGCCTGCGCCGTCCCCTGCATGTAGGCAGTGGACTGATCGGGGGTATGGGTGCCACAACCGGCGAAAATCAGGGCTGCCAGAACAACAGGCAGACAACGCGCGGCTTTCAAACGAGAAAATGTTGAGGGTACCATAATGTATCCAGTGATATTTTTTTTACGCAATGCTCAATATTAAATCGGCAATACGGACGACACAATGAAACAACACCAATCGGCGGATAATTCTCAAGGCCAGCTCTATATTGTACCTACGCCAATCGGTAATCTGACGGACATTACCCAGCGTGCGCTTGAGGTATTGCAGGCTGTTGATCTGATTGCTGCCGAGGATACCCGTCATACCGGTTTACTGCTGCAACATTTTGGCATAAACGCCCGGTTGTTCGCGCTTCATGACCATAATGAACAACAAAAAGCCGAAACGCTGCTGGCGAAGCTACAGGAAGGGCAAAACATTGCGCTGGTTTCCGATGCCGGGACGCCGCTGATAAACGATCCGGGCTACCATCTGGTGCGAACCTGCCGTGAAGCGGGGATTCGCATAGTGCCACTACCGGGGCCATGTGCTGCCATCACTGCGTTAAGCGCCGCGGGTTTACCATCAGATCGTTTTTGTTATGAAGGCTTCCTGCCTGCCAAATCAAAAGGCCGCCGCGATGCGTTGAAAGCCATTGAAGCGGAACCACGTACGCTGATTTTTTATGAATCGACCCACCGTCTGCTAGATAGCCTTGAAGATATCGTTGCGGTATTAGGCGAATCGCGCTACGTGGTGCTGGCACGTGAGCTCACCAAAACCTGGGAAACCATTCACGGCGCGCCCGTTGGCGAGCTGCTGGCGTGGGTAAAGGAAGATGAAAATCGCCGC
Organism: Escherichia sp. E4930; assembly: GCF_005845405.1. Taxonomy (NCBI): domain Bacteria; kingdom Pseudomonadati; phylum Pseudomonadota; class Gammaproteobacteria; order Enterobacterales; family Enterobacteriaceae; genus Escherichia; species Escherichia sp. E4930. The sequence continues at coordinate 4,512 of NZ_VCDZ01000015.1, forward strand.
AAAGGCGAAATGGTGCTGATTATCGAAGGCCATAAGGCGCAGGAAGACGACTTACCCGCAGATGCGCTGCGCACGCTGGCGCTGTTACAGGCCGAGCTTCCGCTGAAGAAAGCGGCGGCGCTGGCGGCAGAGATTCACGGCGTGAAGAAAAATGCTCTGTATAAGTATGCGCTGGAGCAACAGGGGGAGTGATTTGATTACAGGCGTCGCAGCAGGAATAGAGCTACAACGCCTGTACCAGGCGAGTTAACGACGACACATCTCATCAATCACGCATGTGAAATGGTTATGCAGCCATAAAAACGAAGCCGGGATAGCGGTGGAGACTTTAGCCGTGAGAAAACGCGCTGTTGCATCCTGCTTTCCTTCGCCAGTCACCAGTAGCAAAACTTCGCGGGCATTGAGAATATCCTTCAGTCCTAAGGTGATCCCCCGGGTTACGGGGCGACCCGCGGTTATTAACATTTCATGTTGCTGCGTTCTGGCATCAAGTTGGCTGATATGGCAGGCCGGTTGCAGGCTTTCTCCCGGCTCGTTCAGCCCCAGATGACCGTTTTTCCCCAGCCCAAGCACGCACAAATCGATACCACCTTTAAGCGCAATCAGGTTTGTCACCCGCTCACACTCCGTCTCGTTAATATCTTCAGAGCGAAAGCTGATGAGCTGGTCTTCACGTAGCCCCAGCGGCTGCACGATATGTTGCTGAAGGAAGGTTTCGCAGGTGCCGGGCAGGGTTAATGGCAGATCCACCCATTCGTCGAGCTTGACGAAGGTAAGTTGGCTGACATCAACGTGCTGCTGGTGGATTTTTTCCACCAGATAATAATACGTCAGTAATGGCGTGGCTCCGGTCGCCAGGCAGATCACGGCGTTCGGTTTACTACGAATCACACCCAATAAATATTCGCTGGCGCGTTCACTTAACGCCGTATAGTTTTCAACTTGCTGAAGGATTTGCACAGGATGAAATTCCTTAAGTAAAGAGGCTCCGTCAGGTGCGATGCTCAAACCGATGGCAAACGCAAAATTGCCTGATGCGCTACGCTTATCAGGCCTACATCGTTTCTGCAATGTATTGAATTTGCATGATTTTGTAGGCCGGATAAGGCGGTAACGCCGCATCCGGCATGAACAAAGCGATCTTTGTTAACAATCTGAGGCACCGCCAGACGCAGTGCCTCGTTTTATTTATAAAATGCCGAAGGCGGAACAAACGATGGAAAGCACAAAAGTCACGCCGATTAACAGCACCGGATGCGCTTTTTTCACCCGTAGGAAGTAATACATCAGCAGGGTATAAGCCATCGGCAAAATATTCGGGAAGACTTTATCGAAGAAATCCTGTTGCAGAGCGACGCTGTGGGTACTGTCGATAGCAAACGACGTCACCACGTTAATATGCACATATGAAGCGATCAGCCCGCCAATTACCGTGATCCCGAGGATGGTTGCCGAACGGGCGATCATCTGCGAGTTTTCTCTAACTTTATCGATAGCCTTTACGCCGACCGAATAACCAACGTGGGTCCAGCCGACGCGGAGGAAAAAGATAATCAGGTACACGGCGAAGAACAGAATCGGCCCCAGCAGGTTTCCCTGGCTGGCAAATGATGAGCAAATTCCCGCCATAATCGGCAACAAAGTGAACCAGAAAATCGCATCGCCAATTCCGGCGATTGGGCCGAACAGCGCCACTTTGAGGCCTTTAATGGTGTCGCGGTTTTCCCCTTTCTCTTCCATCGAAATTAACAATCCCATCAGGAATCCGACCAGATTCGGATGGGTATTAATAAATTCGAGGTTATCTTTCATCGCCGCGCTTAAGCCCGGTTTGTCGTCCTTATAAATCTTTTTCAGGATCGGCAACATCGCCCAAGTAAAACCGCCCGCCTGCATCCTTTCGTAGTTAAAGCTCGCTTGCAGCAGCGACGAACGAAAGCCCAGACGGGTGATATCTTTTTTACTGATTTCAGATCCCATTGCTGTAGTCCTCTTCTTCATTTTTACTGGCAACGGGCTGCGGTTGCGCTTGCTGCCGGGATTTCGCATTGAAAAACTCATACACCGCAAAGCCTGCGCCCAGCACGGCAACCGGCAACAGGTTGCTGACCTGGATGTAGCAAACAAACAGGAAACCAGCGATCAGGTAAGGGATATATTGCGCTTTGAACATCACGCGCAGCAGCAAGCCAAAACCAACGGCAGGTAGAATGCCGCCAGCCACTTCAAAGCCGTGGGTCAGCCAGGCGGGCATCGCCTTCACCAGCGCCTGCATCGCGCCCTGCGCCAGGTAAGTACAGAGGAAAGCAATCACCGCATACGCTAAAGCGACGATGAGCATCGTTGTCCAGTTAAGTCGGGAAAACGCTGCTGTATCCGCCTCTTTCGCGCATTTATCGGCTTTGGTCATAAATAATGAGAAAGCGGAATAGAAGAACAGAATGACGTACTGCATTAACAAACTAAATGGCAGGCCAAGACCAATTGCCGTTTTGGCATCAACGCCCGTAGACCATGCAATGACAGTGGTCATCAGCCCCGCCATAATCGGGTTGGGCGGCTGAACACCACCGGCAGGGGTTAATCCGGCGAAAGCCAGCTCTGTCAGACCACCGGTAATTAAGCCAGTCTGAATATCACCGAGAATAGCGCCAGTGAGGGTACAAACGATTATCGGGCGGAATAAAAATAAGGCTTCCAGCCAAAAATCAATCCCCAGAACGAAAACTAACGCCGCCAGGGATAGCCCCTGAATTAGGGTTATTTCATGCATTTTTATTACCTCAAACCAATATTAAGGCGATTTTAGATTTAGTCAGGAATTTGTTCTTTTTGATCGCCGGGGACGTCCTGGATAAAAATATTCACGCCGCGTTGTTTAATAAAATGTAAGTCCGTGAGATCTTGATAATCGACATACACTTTACTGCTGATTTGCTTTTTCCCTTCCGAGAAATGCATATTACCGACGTTGACATCTTTCAGGTCAATACCACCTTCTACCAATTTACGTACCGTTTGTGGCGTACGGCAAATCAGGAAGATTTTCTGATGCGGCGCAGCTTTTCCGATAACATTAATGGTTTTTTCGATAGTAAAGAAACGAATGCCAAAGCCGTAGGTTTCCGCGGTAATCCCCATCAATTTCTGTTGAATATCATCGTTCGCGACGACATCATCCACGACCACCAGCAGATTCGCACCGATAGTGGATGTCCAGGTCACGCCAACCTGGCCATGAACCAGACGGTTATCAATACGGGTTAAGAGAATATTTGGACTGCTCATTGTGTCATCCTCACCATAAAGTTGAATAATATAATCTTTTTAAATATATTATTGTTGCGATATTGTACTGATGTATTTATTAAGGTTTAGTTATCTCCTTTGCCGTTAAGGCACTACCCGATATTAATCGGGCAGTGCATTCTGAAAAATCGTATAAAATTAATGATTACGCGGAAATTCGATTCGCTGAACCACAGACATTAATTTTATTTCTGACAACTTCTTTCATCGCATCCATACCGACGCGCATATAATAACGAGGATCATTACCCTGCGGATTTTCCGCGAACCAGGCTTTTACCGCACCTGCGAAGGCAATTTTTAATTCCGTGGCGACATTAACTTTCGTCACACCCAGTTTAATCGTCCAGCGAACAAATTCATCAGGGACATCGCTGGCGCCATGCAGTACCAGAGGGATGTCTACCATTTCACGAATTTCCGCCAGCCGTTGGAAATCAATTTTTGGTATTTTCCTGTACAAGCCATGCGCCGTACCGATCGCTACCGCCAGGCTGTCGACGCCAGTCAGTTCGACAAAGCGTCTGGCTTCTTGTGGGTCGGTCAGGAACGCGCTTTCGGCGTCGACGCTCATGTCATCTTCAACACCGCCCAGACGGCCCAGTTCTGCTTCCACGCTGCAATCCTGCGAGTGACAGAAATCGACCACTGATTTCACCAGCTTCACGTTCTCGGCAAACGGGAAGTGGCTGCCGTCGATCATCGCACTGCGTACGCCTGCGTGGACTTTTCGGCGAATATCATCGAGTGATTCGTGGTGGTCGAGATGCAGCGCCAGCGGCATGTTGTAGGTTGTGGAATAGGCGCTACACAGAGCGTAAATCTCTTCCAGCGCAATATGTTTAAAGGTCCCCGGCGTCCCGGCGAGGATCACTGGCGATCGCATTTCGCTACATACTTCGAGGATCGCCTGGATCGTCTCGGCGTTATGAATGTTAAAGGCTGGCACCGCGTAGCCATTGGCCTGGGCGTCCTGTAACAGATATTTGGTGGAGATAATGCTCATAATGCGATCCTCTTATGCCTGCCACGGATGAATGATTACGCCTTGCACCACGCGGTTTACGGTGCCACTGGCTGATGGGGTATCCGGCGTATTGCCCATGTGCAATGACTGCATGAGTGCAAACGTCTGGGCGTACATCAGGAAGCAAAATGCCTGTTCAACGTCGATAAAGTGACGGGATGGCGGCAGGATGATATGCGGGCCAGCGGCGATAACGTCGGTGCTTTCCGCGGCGATGGCGATTACGCGCATTGCCTGGTTGTCACGGCGGAGTTCTGCCAGCAGATCAAGATCATACTGACGGGTGTAAGGGTGGCTTGAGACAAATACCACCACCAGCGTTTCGTTATCGACCAGCGATTTCGGGCCATGACGGAATCCGGTCGGGGAATCATAAAAGGCCGCCAGTTTACCCGCCGTTAGTTCCAGCACTTTCAGCGCCGACTCGCGTGCTGCGCCCTGTAAGCCACCGCTACCGAGATAAACGATCCGTTTCCACGGTGCGTAACCAAACACACCTTCGCTGAAATCGCCCAGTGAGGTCAGGATCGCCTGGCAACGATCCGCCACATCGCGGAAGCTCTGGCTGTTGATCGTCTCAGGTGCGAAAACCGCGAGGCAGCTGGCCATCATGGTGGTAATGCTGCTGGTCATCGCAAAGCCGCGATCGTGTGTTTCTGCGGGCATCAGCAGGGCAAACGCGTTGTCGCTGTTGATCGCGTTTTGGTAAAGATCGCCCGCTTCGTTGCAGGTGATCGGCAGGTGATAGCACTCGGGTACAAACTGATTCGCCAGTTCCACGGCGGCAACGCTTTCCGGGCTGTTGCCGGAACGCCCGAAGGAGATCAACAGCAGCGGATGAGCTGGGTTCAGGTAGTCCATCGGATTAGTGACCAGATCGGTGGTTGGTACGGCGCTGAAGTTTTTACCGGTATGGCTGGCGAGCCACGGCGCGATGATGTCACCGATAAATGCCGAGGTTCCGGCTCCGGTCAGGATTACCCGCAGATTCTCTTTGCGCAGTAACGGTTCAAGGAAGTTACTGAGCGCGGAACGTAACGCGTCGATGTTGGTGAGGGAACGGATCCATGCGCGAGGCTGATGACGGATCTCTTCTTCGGTCCATGTACCGGTGGTCGCGGCAGCAGGGGTGTAATTTTCTGACATAACTCAATCCTTAGTCTGATGAACTTGACTTCCGGCGTGGTAGCTTTCGCTTGCCTTTCGTTTCATTTCACTTGGTGATTTCTTTCGTTGATTAAAATCTATAGAAAAGAAACTGAAAGTTCAATGGAGAAAAAGGAAATAAAACGAAATCTGTGATCGTTGAAAGAAAAGATAAGGGAAGCAAAAGGGATTTCCGGATGCGGCGTAAACGCTTTATCCGGCCTTACGGTCACCAACTGTAGGTCGGATAAGACGCGTCAGCGTCGCATCCGACACCACTGCTCAGATCAAAACGAAAGAAAAAGAAAGGCCTTACGGGGGAAGTGAAGGCCCAATAACGGAGCAAACAATTAAAACGAAGCTAATTGACCCTGAATCCAGATTTGTTGCACATGCAGCCCGCTATCCAGCGCAACGACGCTGGCGCGTTTGCCCGGTTTAAGCGATCCCAGAACACCATCAACACCCAGCATTCGCGCCGGATGCAGCGACGCCATATGGATGGCTTCCGCAGGCGTTACGCCCGTCAACTCGACCATATTGCGCACTGCCGCATCGACAGACAGCGTACTGCCCGCCAGCCCACCGGACGCGGTACGGACAACGCCACCGTGCATCTGCACTTCTTCACCACATAACGTATAGCGACCATCCGGCATCCCGGCTGCCTGCATCGCGTCGGTGATCAGCACGATTCTCTCTTTCGCACAGCAACAACACAGCGACATCGCCGCCGGATGTACATGATGCCCATCGGCTATCAGTTCCAGCCAGGCGCGCTTGTCTGTTAATCCCGCGCCAACCATTCCCGGTTCGTGGTGATGTAAACCCGTCATCCCGTTATAGCAATGTACCAGGCCGTCTGCTCCAGCATCAAACGCAGCGCAGGTTTGTTGCCAGGTTGCTGCGCTATGTCCCAGCATCACCCGTACGTTTTGCTGTTTAAGATGGCGGATGGCCTGCAATGCCCCTTCTTTTTCCGGTGCCAGTGCCACCACGCGCAAAGTGTGCTGAGAAACGGTAATCAATTGATCCAGCTCGGTAATTTCCAGCTCGCAGAACAGATCCGGCGGATGTGCGCCTTTATTCTGCGGCGTGAAGTACGGTCCTTCGAGATAACTTCCCAGCACTTGCGCACCAGGTCCGCCGCGTTGGCAACGTTGAGCAATACGCGCCAGCGTCGCATGAATGGCATTAAGCGGCGCGGTTACGGTAGTCGGCAACCAACTGCCGACACCTTCGCGCGCTTTGTGCATTGCCAGCTTGTCGAGAGCATCCGGTGCGTCATCCATCACATCAACGCCCGCGCCGCCGTGCACATGGGTGTCGATGTAAGCGGGGCAGAGCAGTTCCGCATTGCGTTCAGTCACGCCTGGTGGAATCGGTTCGATTGCCGCGATCACACCGTCAGCAATGCGCAGCTGATGATCATCAAGCCAGCCCTCTTCAGTCAGCAGCCTTCTGGCGCGCAGAACGTGTGTCATATTCCTTCCTCGACCGGACATTCCTCATGGCAGCGGCCTAACTCGTCCACCAGACTGGTCAGCCCACGATGTCCACACTCCAGCGCCTGCACACGGAATTCTTCACCGCTTAATCCTTCGCGCTCCAGCACCATCTCCAGTAGCAGTTGTAAATTGGTCCCTGTGATCACTTCACAGCCCGGTTTTTGCATCGCCAGCGTTGAAGCCACGCGAAACGGCGTGCCGCCCAGCAAATCCGTCAGAAAAACAATGCCGTCTTCACAATCCAGTTGGGCAATGGCCTCTTCAAGCTGCGATGTAAGCAGCGCGGTGCTTGAGGTTTCGGGAAAATCGATGGCAATAAACTGCGATTGCTCGCCGAGGATTTGCTTCATTGCTTTTTCCATGCCGCTGGCAAATCCGCCATGCCCTGTCAAAATAATACTTAACATCTAATACCTCATTGTATTTAAAGGAAATGACAGAATTTACCGACGATGCCGAGAACCACGGTCACCGCAATCAGGCGCAGCGGACTCCAGCCGCGGCGTACCAGCCAGAACATGGTCAGGGTGTAGACCAGTGGTAAGAAGGCAGGCATCAGTTTGTCGATAACATCAGCCTGTAACTTAACCACTGCGTCGCCCGCCGTGATTTCCAGCGTGGTACTTAAGCGAACATAGGTTGCCACCAGCGCACCGATTACCGTCATCCCAACGATAGACGCTGCATGGCCGACTTTTTTGGTATTCGCTTTAATCAGCGGGATCGCTGCGACGCCCATTCGATACGCGTAATGCGCAAGACCAAAACGCAAACCAAGATGCACCACGTTGAACAGCACAATAAATACGACTGCGCCGAGAATAGAGCCTTGTAGCGCGAGGCTTGCACCTATCCCGCCACAAATTGGCAGTAGCGTTAGCCAGAACATCGCATCGCCAATCCCGCCGAGCGGCGCACCGACGGCAATTTTGGTGCTCTGAATACTGTTTACATCCTGCTTAGAACGCTCCATCGCAAGGATAATGCCGATAACAAACGTCACCAGAAACGGATGGGTATTGAAGAAACCCATATGCCCCTTCATGGCGCGCGCCAGGTCACGTTTATTAGTGTGGATCTTTTTCAGTGCTGGCAGCAGACCGTACAGCCAACCGGAAGCCTGCATACGTTCGTAGTTAAAAGAAGCCTGCAACAGCATGGAACGCCAGGCGACGCGGTTGATATCTTTTTTCGTCAGCTCCGCGCCAATGCTCTGATCTTCATACACGTTTTCATTGACGCCAGTCAGCAATGTTTCTTCGTTTTCACTGACGTTCGGCAGGGTGGTTTGATTAGATGCCATCTTCAAATTCCTCTTTCTGTGCCGCAGGTTGAGTCGGTTCAGGAGATTTACGCAGCAGGTCGATCAGCGCCATCGCCAGCGCGGCGGCAGCAATAGCCAGCACCGGTAACTTGAGCCAGGCTGCGGCAACAAAGCCCAGGATGAAGTAGGGGATGTAGACGTTTTTCATCATGATTTTCAGCAGCACGGCAAAACCGATTGCTGGCATGATGCCGCCCGCGACGCCGAGGCCGTCGATTAATCGTTGCGGCAGGACATCAATGATGGTTTTTGCATGTTCCGCACCGAAGTAGATAGGCAGGAAAGCGCAGAGAAAATAGAAAGTGCCGAGTGCCAGCAGTGCCAGATAGTTCACGCGTTCAATACCGCGTGTATCGGCGTTCTCTGCCATCCGGTCACAGCGGGACATTACGCCAGACATCACCGAGAACAGGAAGGTAATCCCCATCTGTACTGCGACAGCGAAAGGTACGGCGACACCGACCGCGACATCGGGTTTCACGCCAGTAGTAATGGCAAACGCCGTGCCGACGATAGTACCGATAATCACGTTAGGCGGCTGTGCGCCCGCCAGAGGGGCCAGCCCCATCCACACCAGTTCCAGCGTACCGCCGGTTAAAATACCGGTATGCAGATCGCCAAGTACCAGCCCGACCAACGGGCCGAGGACCACCGGGCGGTGCATATGGGTTAGGCCGTTAAACATATCCAGGCCAGCGATAAAGGCGATAATGCCCAACGCAAATGCCTGCAACAGACTGATTTCCATGATGAATCCCTCAAAGTAATTTAAAGAGGTCCACAGCAGGCTCTGTCGGGACGCCCTGAACGAAGCATTCCACCCCAGCGGCTTTCAGGTCGTTAAATGCTGCGATATCGCCCGCATCCACTGAAACCGTTTTGGCGATTTGCTGCTTGCCATTGGCGTAGTGCATATTGCCAACGTTAATGCGGCTAACCGGGACGCCACCTTTCACCAGCGTCAGGAAATCGGCGGGTGTTTTACAAACCAGCAGGATTTTCTGTCGATCGGCGGCGCGATGAATGTTGTCGATAACTTTTTGCAGCGTCCAGAAACGTACGGCTATCCCTTCTGCCAGTACCATTTCCATCAGGTTTTGTTGTACCGGATCTTCGGCAACCTCATCGTTGGCTACCAGCACCAGATTTGCCCCCGCAAATCCGACCCACTGAACGCCGACCTGACCGTGAATCAAGCGTTCATCAATCCGGCTTAAAACAATATTTGGCATAGCGTCTTCCTCTTTGTTTTGGTTATTGGCCTTCACAGGCTGTGTGGTACTGCGCCAGGATGTCCTGAATGTGGTTGATAATGAGTTCCCGTGGCGTCGGTTGCAGCTCGCCGGAGCGAACTTTCACGTACTGCAGCGGCAGATACTGGCTGATGAGCGGCAGCGGAATTGGTGAATCCGCCAGATTACGAACCAGATGAGCGAAAGCGTCATCAATCTGGCTGTCCGGCCAGTAATAGCGCACGCGATCCGAGTAGCTATAACCACGCGCCAGACGACGCGCGTTGCCGTCACCGTGGTAGTGGCTTTGCCAGTATTCCGGGCGGTCGAGCATCACGTTTTCCAGTACCTGACGCAGACCGGAACAGGCTTTCGCTGGCACCAGTTCTTCTTCAATCGCTGCCAGAGAGAACAGGGCTTCACGCAGGGCGAAGGTCAGCGCCGGGCCGACTTTCAGAATGGCAAAGTGGTCAATAACCAACTGACGTAACGATTGCGGCGTTTGATAATCCGTAGAGTGAGCTTCGAAAATCAGCGTTTCGTAGTTTTCGACCATTTGGCTTAAGGCGGTCGCTTTGGCGGGCTGATAATCAATAACGTTGGTGTGATCGAATTCGACGCCAGGCTGAACTACCAGCGCAATGATGCGTGGCCAGATGGCATTCAGGCCCTGCTTTTCAAAGGCGTGGCGATGGGCTTCCAGCGTGGCGCGGGCGGCATCCGGCGTGGTGACCGCCAGCTCGCTTAAGGTTTCATGCGCGCCGCCAGGCACCGGCACTTCGGTGCCAATGACATACTCCAGATCGGCCTCGCCAAAATGTTCACGGCAGGTTTCTTCCGCCACTTTCGCCAGACGAGCGGCGCGTTCGGCCACGATGCCATCGGTTAAGGGAATCGGATCGTCCTGACAAGACATGCTGCAATCAAGGTGAATTTTTTTGAATCCTGCCGCCACGTAGCTTTTAATCAAATCATCGGCATTGGCCATTGCCTGAGCGGCAGGCAGATTTTGCCAGTGGTTTGGCCCCAGATGGTCGCCACCCAGAATCAACGCGTCCTGTGGGAAATTCAGCGAGTCAGCAAGCTGGCAAACAAAGCCGCGAAAATCGGCTGGCGTCATTCCGGTATAACCGCCGAACTGGTCCACCTGATTGGACGTCGCTTCAATCAGTAGCGGCGTTTGGTTTGCACAGGCGTAGCGGATTGCAGCTTCCAGCACCAGCGGATGTGCGGAACAAACGGCATAAATCCCATTTGTTTTGCCCGCTTTGTGCTGTCTCACCATTTCTGTCAGATGTTTCACTTTCCTCTCCAGTTTAGATTGCTGCGATATTAATCTTTCGTTTTGTTTCAGTTGATACTGCTCCATGGTGAGATAAAAATAAAACGAAAGATAATGGTTTTCTGATCTGATTCACAAAAGAAACATAATGAAAGCAATTGAAACGAGAGAAGCTTGCGCCAATGGGCAAGGTGGGCTTGCATTTGCTTAATAGAAAGGCGTTAATAGGCAAAACGAAATGAAACGAAAGTTTTACGAAAGGACTTACTATGAGTAATACCGACGCTTCAGGCGAGAAGCGAGTGACAGGCACCAGTGAGCGACGAGAGCAGATCATTCAACGACTGCGCCAGCAAGGAAGTGTGCAAGTTAATGATCTATCGGCATTGTATGGTGTATCTACTGTGACGATCCGTAACGATCTGGCGTTTCTGGAAAAGCAGGGGATCGCTGTGCGGGCCTATGGGGGCGCGTTGATCTGCGATAGCACGACGCCGTCAGTCGAGCCATCAGTGGAAGATAAAAGCGCGCTCAACACGGCGATGAAACGCAGCGTTGCGAAAGCTGCCGTTGAGTTGATTCAGCCAGGTCATCGGGTGATCCTCGACTCCGGGACCACCACTTTTGAGATTGCCCGTCTGATGCGCAAGCACACTGACGTAATTGCGATGACCAACGGTATGAACGTGGCCAATGCTTTGCTGGAAGCGGAAGGCGTTGAGCTGCTGATGACCGGCGGGCATTTGCGCCGTCAATCGCAATCTTTTTACGGCGATCAGGCTGAACAATCGCTGCAAAATTACCACTTCGATATGCTGTTTCTTGGCGTAGATGCTATTGATCTGGAGCGTGGCGTCAGCACGCATAATGAAGATGAAGCCCGTTTAAACCGTCGGATGTGCGAAGTTGCGGAACGGATCATCGTAGTCACCGATTCCAGTAAGTTCAACCGCTCCAGCCTACATAAGATCATCGATACCCAGCGGATCGACATGATCATTGTCGATAAAGGCATTCCTGCAGATAGCCTGGAAGGGCTGCGAAAGGCAGGGGTTGAAGTGATTCTGGTCGGGGAGTGAGAAAGGGTGCCCGCTGGTCAACACCAATGCGTTCGGCGGGCATTGTGAACACTATCAATGCTTTTCTTCTGTCTCTCGGGTGAGGGTTTCCCAGTCGGCAGGAGGATGTCCTCTTTTTAACATTTTGCTGAATACGGTATAGGCATCTGTTTTTTTACCGTAGGAGCGCAGCGTGTTTTCATCGTTCATCCATCCCAGAATGATGACTTTCTCTTTTTCGCTGTAACGAAAGAAGAGACGATAACGACCAGCGCCAAATTTTACCCGTGACCAGTCTTTATTTTTCCCAGAGCCTAACGACTTACCATGACGGAATGCCGGTGATGATGGATTGACCGTGATATGCTCCTCAATCACTTTATGGACTACCGCCAATAACTTTGTGGCGGCTTTTCTCTGATAATTTTCAGGCTCTTTCCCCTTTAATGTCTCGACTTCGGCAACTAAAGCGTCGTAGGTTTCCTGAAAGCAGGGATGAGCATATAGCGCCCAACCATTAACCCTTTGTGGAAAATCCATTATTCGTCGTCGCCAATCTCATCATCAATGTTGACGTCCATGCCAGCGACAAGTTTCTTTCCTTGTTGAATGTTGAATGGACGAGTTTTTTGCGGGTTGTTCTGGATATCTGCATCCAGAAAACGCAAAAATGCATTCATAGTATGATCCTCCTGTTCATCTCCCAGTCGGCACATAAATACTTGCCCACCAGGCAGGATTTCGTAATGAATGCTGTCCAGGCCTGGCTTCAGTTTTAAGGCCTCACGCACTGGCGCGGGGATAGTTGTTTGTCCGCGTATCGTGACCTTTGATTCAGTGGTCAGTACAGCGTGAGAGCGAGCATTAGCGGGCATGATTCACTGTCCTTTTACAGCCTGTTTTCTGCTCAAATTATAAGCTTGAACTAAGGTAATGCAAATGCATTATTAATGGACGTGGGGACTTTAAACAATAAAAACATGGCACTAAGGCCATGTTTTGCGAGGGACGTTCCAAAAGAAATCAGGTCACCGGTGCTGGGTTAAACACCGCCAGCTGGTTATGCAGTCCCCATTGATCCGAGAAGGTTTTCTTCTTCCCGCTGGCGACGTCGAGAATAAAGTGGAACAGCTTCCAGCCCACCTCTTCAATGGTTTCTTCGCCGGTGGCGATGGTGCCTGCGTTGATATCCATTAAGTCAAACCAACGGTTTGCCAGCTCGGTGCGGGTCGCCATTTTAATGACGGGTACCGCCATCAGGCCATACGGCGTGCCGCGACCGGTCGTAAACACTTGCACGGTGATACCCGAAGCCACCTGTTGCGTGCCACAGACAAAATCGCTGGCTGGCGTCGCGGCGTAAATTAATCCGCGTTTAGTCGGGCGTTGACCAGGCGACAGCACTTCAACAATTGCGCTTTTACCCGATTTCGCAATGGAGCCGAGTGCCTTCTCTACCACGTTTGCCAGACCGCCTTTCTTGTTTCCCGGCGAAGGATTGGCGCTGCGGTCGGTTTTCCCCATATTGAGATAGTTATCGTACCACTCCATCTCTTCCAGCAGCCGTTTGCCGACCTCTTCGTTAATGGCGCGCGGTGTCAGTAGATGAATCGCGTCACGCACTTCCGTTACTTCTGAAAACATCACCGTTGCACCGCAGCGCACCAGTAAATCAGACGCATATCCAACCGCCGGGTTTGCCGTTACGCCAGAAAAGGCATCGCTGCCACCGCACTGCATGCCGACAACCAGTTCTGAAGCCGGACAGGTTTCTCGCTGCCGTTGATTCAGTTTGTGCAAATGGCGTTCGGCGACCTGCAAAATATCCTCGACCATGGACTGAAAACCGACATGCTTTTCATCCTGCAAGCTGACAATGCTGGCGCTTTCTACTGGAATAGCTTGCACATCATCCGTTCCAATCAGCAGGCGTTCAGGCTGTAACTTTTCACAGCCCAGGCCAATCACCATCACCTCGCCGCCAAAGTTAGGGTTCAGCGAAATATTGTGAATGGTACGTATTGGCACTACAGCCGCCGGAGCATTAATCGCCACGCCACAACCGTACAGGTGATTCAGCCCCACCACGCCATCGACGTTCGGGTATTTTGGCAGCAGATCGCGCTCAATGATTTTTACTACGTAATCCACCACGCCTGCCACACAGTGGACGCTGGTGGTAATGCCGAGCAGGTTTTTGGTACCCACGCTACCATCAGCATTGCGATAGCCCTCAAAGGTATAACCTTCCAGCGGCGGTAAGGGTTCCGGGACTTTGGTTGCCAGTGGTAGCGTGTGTAACGGCGGCGCTTCCGGTAGTACTACCATTGATTCGTCGATCCAGCTTCCGCGTGGGATTGCGCGCACGGCGTAACCAATCACTTCGCCATAACGAATAATTTCACCATTAGCCGGAATGTCCAGCAATGCGACTTTATGCCCCTGAGGAATATGTTCAATTAATTCCAGTCCGTCCGGAAAACGCGTTCCTGCTTTCAGGCCATTATCATTAACAATAATTGCCACATTATCTGTGTCGTGAACTTTTATATAAAACGCAGTTGGCGTTTCTTGTCTGATTTCGATGTTGGCCATTGTGCAATATTCTCCAGCCAGGGACTATTAAAATGAGGACCTGGTCTCATTTAAAAATAAATGACTTCATTGGGTGAAATAAGAATGTCAGGAGTTTAAACGCAGAAATGTGATCAATGTCAATCATTTCAGGGATTGCAGTACCGCCCGGCAAGGCAATGCGTAAATCTGTGCTTTAGCGCGCAACCTTATGTGCATATGCTCAAAATAATATTTAAATCGTATTAATTAAATTAGCATTTGCACAATGATTATTATTCTCGCGCTGCTTATACTGATTCCCGAGTTCATTGTCATTACGGCATAAATGAAACTCATAAATAACATCTTCCCCATAATAATAAAAATCAGCATAAGTACCCGAGGTAAATAAAATGATTCTGGACACCGTTGACGAAAAAAAGAAAGGCGTGCATACCCGCTATTTAATATTACTGATTATTTTTATTGTTACCGCCGTTAACTACGCCGATCGTGCAACGCTGTCTATTGCTGGTACCGAAGTGGCAAAAGAGTTGCAGTTAAGTGCGGTTTCGATGGGTTACATCTTCTCCGCTTTTGGCTGGGCCTACCTGCTGATGCAAATCCCCGGCGGCTGGCTGCTTGATAAGTTTGGCTCGAAGAAAGTTTACACTTACAGCCTCTTTTTCTGGTCGCTGTTCACCTTCCTGCAAGGCTTTGTTGATATGTTCCCGCTGGCCTGGGCAGGGATCTCCATGTTCTTTATGCGCTTTATGCTGGGGTTTTCGGAAGCGCCGTCATTCCCGGCGAACGCCCGTATTGTCGCGGCCTGGTTCCCGACGAAAGAACGTGGTACTGCCTCCGCCATCTTTAACTCGGCGCAATATTTCTCGCTGGCGCTCTTCTCACCGCTGCTTGGCTGGCTGACTTTTGCCTGGGGCTGGGAGCACGTCTTTACCGTTATGGGAGTGATTGGTTTTGTGCTGACGGCGCTGTGGATCAAGTTGATTCATAACCCGACAGATCACCCACGTATGTCTGCGGAAGAGTTGAAGTTTATCTCTGAAAATGGCGCGGTGGTTGATATGGACCATAAAAAGCCGGGCAGTGCAGTGGCAAGCGGTCCCAAACTGCATTACATCAAGCAATTGCTCTCCAGTCGCATGATGCTGGGTGTATTTTTCGGACAATATTTTATCAACACCATCACCTGGTTCTTCCTTACCTGGTTCCCGATTTATCTGGTGCAGGAAAAAGGTATGTCGATTCTGAAGGTAGGCCTGGTCGCCTCGATTCCGGCACTGTGTGGTTTTGCTGGAGGCGTGCTCGGTGGTGTCTTCTCGGATTATCTGATCAAACGCGGTTTGTCACTGACCCTGGCTCGTAAGCTACCGATTGTACTGGGAATGTTGCTGGCTTCCACCATCATCTTATGTAACTACACCAACAACACCACGCTGGTGGTCATGCTGATGGCGCTGGCCTTCTTTGGCAAAGGATTTGGTGCGCTGGGCTGGCCAGTGATTTCTGACACCGCGCCGAAAGAGATTGTTGGTCTCTGCGGCGGTGTCTTTAACGTCTTTGGCAATGTTGCCTCCATTGTCACTCCACTGGTGATTGGCTACCTGGTAAGTGAACTGCACTCCTTCAATGCAGCACTGGTTTTCGTGGGATGTTCGGCGCTGATGGCGATGGTCTGCTACCTCTTCGTGGTTGGCGACATTAAACGTATGGAATTGCAGAAATAAGCAAAGGTATAAGCGATGAATAACGATATTTTTCCCAATAAATTCAAAGCCGCACTGGCTGCTAAACAGGTACAAATTGGTTGCTGGTCAGCGCTCTCTAACCCGATTAGCACTGAAGTTCTTGGTTTGGCTGGCTTTGACTGGCTGGTGTTGGATGGCGAACATGCGCCAAACGATATCTCCACATTTATTCCCCAACTGATGGCCCTGAAAGGTAGCCCCAGCGCGCCAGTGGTGCGGGTGCCGACCAACGAACCGGTAATTATTAAGCGTCTTCTGGATATCGGTTTCTATAACTTCCTGATTCCATTTGTCGAAACAGAAGAGGAAGCGGTACAAGCTGTGGCATCTACTCGTTATCCACCAGAAGGTATTCGCGGCGTCTCCGTTTCTCACCGCGCCAATATGTTTGGCACCGTGGCGGATTATTTCGCACAGTCGAACAAGAACATCACCATTCTGGTCCAGATTGAAAGTCAGCAAGGCGTAGATAACGTCGATGCTATCGCCGCTACCGAAGGTGTAGACGGCATCTTCGTCGGTCCCAGCGATCTGGCTGCGGCATTAGGCCATCTCGGCAATGCATCACACCCAGATGTACAAAAAGCGATTCAACATATTTTTAACCGTGCCAGAGCGCACGGCAAACCCAGCGGTATCCTCGCACCGGTCGAAGCCGATGCGCGTCGTTATCTGGAATGGGGCGCGACGTTTGTGGCTGTTGGTAGCGATCTCGGCGTGTTCCGCTCTGCCACCCAGAAACTGGCAGATACCTTTAAAAAATAACCACCACCGCAACAAGAGAGATGATTGATATGACTATGAAAGTTGGTTTTATTGGCCTGGGTATTATGGGTAAACCAATGAGTAAAAACCTTCTGAAAGCAGGTTACTCGCTGGTGGTTTCTGACCGTAACCCTGAAGTTATCGCAGAAGTGATTGCTGCAGGTGCAGAAACAGCTTCTACGGCTAAAGCGATCGCTGAACAGTGCGACGTCATCATTACCATGCTGCCAAACTCTCCTCATGTGAAAGAAGTGGCGCTGGGTGAAAATGGCATTATTGAAGGCGCGAAACCCGGCACGGTATTGATCGACATGAGTTCTATCGCACCGTTGGCAAGCCGTGAAATCAGCGAAGCGCTGAAAGCGAAAGGCATTGATATGCTGGATGCTCCGGTTAGCGGTGGTGAGCCGAAAGCGATTGATGGCACTCTGTCAGTGATGGTGGGTGGCGATAAGGCTATTTTCGACAAATACTATGACTTAATGAAAGCGATGGCGGGGTCCGTGGTACATACCGGGGAAATCGGCGCAGGCAACGTCACCAAACTGGCCAACCAGGTCATTGTGGCGCTGAATATTGCCGCGATGTCAGAAGCGTTGACGCTGGCAACCAAAGCAGGCGTTAACCCGGATCTGGTTTATCAGGCAATTCGTGGTGGACTGGCGGGCAGTACCGTGCTGGATGCGAAGGCGCCAATGGTGATGGACCGTAACTTCAAGCCAGGTTTCCGTATTGATCTGCATATTAAGGATCTGGCGAATGCGCTGGATACCTCCCACGGCGTTGGCGCGCAACTGCCGCTGACGGCTGCGGTTATGGAGATGATGCAAGCGCTGCGTGCCGATGGTCTGGGAACAGCAGACCATAGCGCCCTGGCGTGCTACTACGAAAAACTGGCGAAAGTCGAAGTTACTCGCTAATGACGTCGTGCCCGGATGGCTTATTGCTATCCGGGCCTGGAATCCAGGCCGAATAAGAGAAACGCCCCCCGGCGTCATGTGGTAACAGGCAAAGGTATGAAAATCGTAATCGCCCCAGACTCTTATAAAGAAAGTTTATCAGCCAGCGAGGTTGCGCAGGCGATAGAAAAAGGATTTCGGGAAATTTTTCCTGATGCACAGTACGTTTCTGTTCCTGTTGCCGACGGTGGCGAAGGAACGGTGGAAGCGATGATTGCTGCCACCCAGGGGGCTGAACGTCACGCCTGGGTTACAGGGCCGCTGGGCGAGAAAGTGAATGCCAGTTGGGGGATCTCCGGCGACGGCAAAACCGCGTTTATCGAAATGGCGGCGGCCAGTGGGCTGGCGCTGGTGCCATCGGAAAAGCGTGATCCGCTGGTAACCACTTCACGCGGCACAGGGGAGTTAATCCTGCAGGCGCTGGAGAGCGGTGCAACAAGTATCATTATCGGCATTGGCGGCAGCGCCACCAACGATGGCGGTGCAGGGATGATGCAGGCGCTGGGAGCGAAGTTAAGCGATGCCAATGGCAATGAAATCGGCTTTGGCGGCGGCAGTCTTAATACTCTGAATACCATTGATATCAGTGGCCTCGATCCACGTTTAAAGAATTGTACGATTCGCGTCGCCTGTGATGTCACCAATCCGCTGGTGGGCGACAGTGGCGCTTCGCGGATCTTTGGCCCGCAAAAAGGGGCGAATGAAGCCACGATTGTCGAACTGGACAAGAATCTCTCTCACTATGCTGATGTCATCAAAAAATCGCTGCATGTTGATGTGAAAGACGTCCCCGGTGCAGGTGCGGCGGGCGGAATGGGCGCGGCGTTGATGGCTTTTCTTGGCGCAGAGCTAAAGAGCGGTATTGAGATTGTGACTACGGCGCTCAATCTGGAAGAACATATTCATGATTGCACGCTGGTTATCACAGGAGAAGGGCGCATTGATAGCCAGAGCATCCATGGCAAAGTACCGATTGGGGTGGCTAATGTGGCGAAGAAATACAATAAACCGGTAATTGGCATTGCGGGTAGTCTTACGAAGGATGTTGGCGTTGTGCACCAGCATGGTATCGATGCTGTATTCAGCGTGTTAAACAGTATTGTTACGCTGGATGAAGCTTTCAGCGGGGCTTATGACAATATTTACCGAGCTTCGCGCAATATTGCTGCAACACTGGCGATTGGAATGCGCAACGCGGGGTGACAAGGGCGTGTAAACCCTCTATACTGCGCGCCGAAGCTGACCAGACAGTCGCCGCTTCGTCGTCGTCCTCTTCGGGGGAGACGGGCGGAGGGGAGGAAAGTCCGGGCTCCATAGGGCAGGGTGCCAGGTAACGCCTGGGGGGGAAACCCACGACCAGTGCAACAGAGAGCAAACCGCCGATGGCCCACGCGAGTGGGATCAGGTAAGGGTGAAAGGGTGCGGTAAGAGCGCACCGCGCGGCTGGTAACAGTCCGTGGCACGGTAAACTCCACCCGGAGCAAGGCCAAATAGGGGTTCATAAGGTACGGCCCGTACTGAACCCGGGTAGGCTGCTTGAGCCAGTGAGCGATTGCTGGCCTAGATGAATGACTGTCCACGACAGAACCCGGCTTATCGGTCAGTTTCACCTCTTCAACGAAAACCCGCCAGTGCAAACTGGCGGGTTTTTGCTTTTGCGCGGCAGTAAGATGAATGACTGTCCACGACGCTATACCCAAAAGAAAGCGGCTTATCGATCAGTTTCTTTTTTTCAGTATAAATACTCTTTTTTCGTCACCCTTGTTGTCTCCCGAGATTACTTACCTTCAAATATGAATTATTAGTTTTGTGATCATCAACACAAAATGCTATCCGTGCATTATGAGGGCAGCAGAAATCATGGAAAACGATTGCATTCACAAAATGACGTCCTGCTATGATGGTAAAAGTTGACGTTAATCAATTGTTCGAGATGATCAATATCTGTATTCGACTTTTTAAAATATTGATAAAATAGATGTTTTGTGACCAACAAATTCCGCGAAAAAATGTGACGCGGCGCATTATTTACCTGTAAATATGATTTGTTTATAATAAAATTTGATAACTTGCTCATTAAATTTAACTTAAAATTCGACTGAGAAATACACGATATTTGCTTGAAATATCGTCGCAGGGAATTTTTTAATAAGTTATATAAAGCGTGTTGTTATCGCCATAAAATATGGTTATCCCCCCCTTTGTTTTTTGATAAAAGTCAGGCTTTACGCGGATTTTATTATGTTAACTTATTGATATTAAAGGTTTATATTGATTTAAGTAGATACTTGGAAAGCAATTGAAAGTTAATTTGTGAGTGGTCGCACATATCCTATTCATTCCATTTTGATACACTTCATGTCGTCAATGAGGTAATTAATGCAGGCCGATATGAGCACTATTCTTCTTCCTAAAACGCAGCACCTGGTAGTCTTTCAGGAAGTCATCAGAAGTGGCTCTATTGGCTCGGCTGCAAAAGAATTAGGTTTAACTCAACCTGCTGTAAGTAAAATCATTAACGATATTGAAGATTATTTTGGCGTGGAATTAGTGGTACGGAAAAATACCGGTGTAACGCTGACGCCAGCCGGTCAATTGTTGCTCTCACGTTCCGAATCCATTACCCGCGAAATGAAAAATATGGTTAATGAGATAAGCGGTATGTCCTCTGAAGCCGTGGTGGAAGTCTCATTTGGTTTTCCTTCGCTAATTGGCTTTACCTTTATGTCCGGGATGATCAACAAATTCAAAGAGGTGTTCCCGAGAGCGCAAGTCTCAATGTATGAAGCACAGTTGTCCTCGTTCTTACCTGCTATCCGCGACGGACGCCTCGATTTTGCGATTGGTACATTAAGTGCAGAGATGAAGCTTCAGGATTTGCATGTTGAGCCGCTGTTCGAGTCCGAGTTTGTGCTGGTGGCCAGCAAGTCCCGAACATGCACCGGCACTACCACGCTGGAGTCGTTGAAAAACGAACAGTGGGTGTTGCCGCAAACTAATATGGGATACTACAGCGAACTTCTCACCACGTTACAAAGAAATGGCATCAGTATTGAAAACATCGTTAAAACCGACTCAGTCGTGACAATTTATAATCTTGTTCTCAATGCTGATTTCTTAACCGTGATTCCTTGTGATATGACTTCACCTTTTGGTTCTAATCAATTTATTACTATTCCGGTTGAAGAAACGTTGCCCGTGGCGCGATATGCCGCGGTATGGTCAAAAAATTATCGTATTAAAAAAGCAGCATCGGTTTTGGTTGAACTAGCCAAAGAGTATTCATCTTATAATGGGTGTAGACGAAGACAATTAATAGAAGCTGATTAGTTATTTGTTTTTCTCAAACATAAATAATCCACCTGTCTTTTTTCGGGTGTCGGTTACGGTTACCTACATATTTAATTCAGGTTAAGAGGTTTATCATGCATATTACATACGATCTCCCGGTTGCTATTGATGACATTATTGAAGCAAAACAACGACTGGCTGGGCGAATTTATAAAACAGGCATGCCTCGATCCAATTATTTTAGTGAACGTTGCAAAGGTGAAATATTCCTTAAGTTTGAAAATATGCAGCGTACTGGTTCATTTAAAATTCGTGGCGCATTTAATAAATTAAGCTCTTTAACCGATGCTGAAAAACGCAAAGGTGTGGTGGCCTGTTCTGCGGGTAACCATGCGCAAGGGGTTTCGCTCTCCTGCGCCATGCTGGGCATCGACGGGAAAGTAGTAATGCCGAAAGGCGCGCCAAAATCCAAGGTCGCGGCGACATGTGACTACTCCGCTGAAGTTGTTCTGCACGGCGACAACTTTAACGACACCATCGCCAAAGTTAGCGAAATTGTCGAAACGGAAGGCCGTATTTTTATCCCACCTTATGATGATCCGAAAGTGATTGCCGGTCAGGGAACGATTGGCCTGGAAATTATGGAAGATCTCTATGATGTCGATAATGTGATTGTGCCAATTGGCGGTGGCGGTTTAATTGCTGGTATTGCGGTAGCGATTAAATCTATTAACCCGACAATTCGTGTTATTGGTGTGCAATCAGAAAACGTTCACGGCATGGCGGCTTCTTTCCACTCGGGAGAAATAACCACGCACCGAACTACCGGCACCCTGGCGGATGGTTGTGATGTCGCCCGCCCGGGTAATTTAACTTACCAAATCGTTCGTGAATTAGTCGATGACATCGTGCTGGTCAGCGAAGACGAAATCAGAAACAGTATGATTGCCTTAATTCAGCGCAATAAAGTCGTCACCGAAGGCGCAGGCGCTCTGGCATGTGCTGCGTTATTAAGCGGTAAATTAGACCAATATATTCAAAACAGAAAAACCGTCAGCATTATTTCCGGCGGTAATATCGATCTTTCTCGCGTCTCTCAAATCACCGGTTTCGTTGACGCTTAATTAATTCGTTGAGGATAGGATATGAGTACTTCAGATAGCATTGTATCCAGCCAGACAAAACAATCGTCCTGGCGTAAATCAGATACCACATGGACGTTGGGTTTGTTCGGCACAGCTATTGGTGCTGGCGTGCTGTTCTTCCCTATCCGCGCAGGTTTTGGCGGACTGATCCCGATTCTTCTGATGTTGGTATTGGCATACCCCATCGCGTTTTATTGCCACCGGGCGCTGGCGCGTCTGTGTCTTTCTGGCTCTAACCCTTCCGGCAACATTACGGAAACGGTGGAAGAGCACTTTGGTAAAACGGGTGGCGTGGTCATCACGTTCCTGTACTTCTTCGCGATTTGCCCACTGTTGTGGATTTATGGCGTCACTATTACCAACACCTTTATGACGTTCTGGGAAAACCAGCTTGGCTTTGCAGCGTTGAACCGCGGCTTCGTGGCGCTGTTCCTGCTGCTGCTGATGGCGTTCGTCATTTGGTTTGGTAAGGATCTGATGGTTAAAGTGATGAGTTACCTGGTATGGCCATTTATCGCCAGCCTGGTACTGATTTCTCTGTCACTGATCCCTTACTGGAACTCTGCTGTTATTGATCAAGTTGACCTCAGTGCGCTGACGTTAACCGGTCATGACGGTATCTTGATTACCGTCTGGCTGGGGATTTCCATCATGGTCTTCTCCTTTAACTTCTCGCCAATCGTCTCTTCCTTCGTGGTTTCTAAGCGTGAAGAGTATGAGAAAGACTTCGGTCGCGACTTCACCGAGCAGAAATGCTCACAGATCATCTCCCGTGCCAGCATGCTGATGGTTGCCGTGGTCATGTTCTTTGCCTTCAGCTGCCTGTTTACGCTGTCTCCGGCAAACATGGCGGAAGCAAAAGCACAGAACATTCCGGTGCTTTCTTATCTGGCTAACCACTTTGCTTCCATGTCCGGTGAGAAATCGACGTTCGCCACCGTACTGGAATATGCCGCTTCTATCATCGCACTGGTTGCTATCTTCAAATCTTTCTTCGGTCACTATCTGGGAACGCTGGAAGGTCTGAACGGTCTGGTACTGAAGTTCGGCTACAAAGGCGATAAGACGAAAGTGTCTTCCGGCAAACTGAACACCATCAGCATGATCTTCATCATGGGTTCCACCTGGGTAGTTGCTTACGCCAACCCGAACATTCTGGACCTGATTGAAGCCATGGGCGCGCCGATTATCGCTTCACTGCTGTGCCTGTTGCCGATGTATGCCATCCGTAAAGCGCCGTCGCTGGCGAAATACCGTGGTCGTCTGGATAACGTGTTTGTTACCGTGATTGGTCTGCTGACCATCCTGAACATCGTGTACAAACTGTTTTAATCCGTAACTCAGGATGAGAAAAGAGATGAATGAATTTCCGGTTGTTTTGGTTATTAACTGTGGTTCGTCTTCAATTAAGTTTTCCGTGTTGGATGCCTCGAACTGTGAAGTATTAATGTCAGGTATTGCCGACGGTATTAATTCGGAAAATGCATTCTTATCCGTAAATGGAGGAGAGCCAGCACCGCTGGCTCTCCACAGCTACGAAGGTGCACTGAAGGCAATTGCGTTTGAACTGGAAAAACGGAATTTAAATGACAGCGTGGCCTTAATTGGCCACCGCATCGCCCACGGCGGCAGTATTTTTACCGAGTCCGCCATTATTACCGATGAAGTCATTGATAATATCCGTCGCGTTTCTCCACTGGCGCCGCTGCATAATTACGCCAATTTAAGTGGCATTGAATCGGCCCAGCAATTATTTCCTGGCGTAACTCAGGTAGCGGTATTTGATACCAGCTTCCACCAGACAATGGCCCCGGAAGCGTATTTATACGGCCTGCCGTGGAAATATTACGAAGAGCTGGGTGTGCGCCGCTATGGCTTCCACGGCACGTCTCACCGCTATGTGTCCCAGCGTGCGCATTCTCTGCTGGATCTGGCGGAAGATGACTCCGGCCTGGTGGTGGCGCATCTTGGCAATGGCGCGTCTATTTGCGCGGTTCGTAACGGGCAGAGCGTGGATACCTCAATGGGTATGACGCCGCTGGAAGGGCTGATGATGGGGACGCGCAGTGGCGATGTCGACTTCGGCGCGATGTCCTGGGTGGCCAGTCAAACCAACCAGAGTCTTAGCGACCTGGAACGCGTGGTGAATAAAGAATCGGGACTATTGGGGATTTCCGGTCTTTCTTCCGACTTGCGTGTACTGGAAAAAGCCTGGCATGAAGGTCATGAACGTGCACAACTGGCAATTAAAACGTTTGTTCACCGAATTGCCCGTCATATTGCCGGACACGCTGCCTCATTACATCGCCTGGATGGAATTATATTCACTGGCGGAATAGGTGAGAATTCAAGTTTAATTCGTCGTCTGGTCATGGAACATTTGACTGTATTAGGCGTAGAGATTGATGCAGAAATGAATAATCGCTCTAACGCTTACGGTGAAAGAATTGTGTCCAGTGAAAATGCGCGCGTAATTTGCGCCGTTATTCCGACTAATGAAGAAAAAATGATTGCGCTAGATGCAATTCATTTAGGCAAAGTTAAAGCACCCGCAGAATTTGCATAATTTAGTTGAAGTATTGTAGAGAGATTATTTTTCATGAAGGTAGATATTGATACCAGCGATAAGCTGTACGCCGACGCATGGCTTGGCTTTAAAGGTACGGACTGGAAAAACGAAATTAATGTCCGCGATTTTATTCAACATAACTATACACCGTATGAAGGGGATGAATCTTTCCTCGCCGAAGCGACGCCAGCCACTACGGCATTGTGGGAAAAGGTGATGGAAGGTATTCGTATCGAAAACGCGACCCATGCGCCGGTTGATTTCGATACCAATATTGCCACCACCATTACTGCCCATGATGCAGGTTATATCAACCAGCCGTTGGAAAAAATCGTTGGCCTGCAAACAGATGCGCCACTGAAACGTGCGCTGCATCCGTTCGGCGGCATCAACATGATTAAAAGTTCATTCCACGCCTATGGCCGTGAAATGGACAGCGAATTTGAATACGTGTTTACCGATCTGCGTAAAACCCATAACCAGGGCGTATTTGATGCTTACTCACCGGATATGCTGCGCTGCCGTAAATCTGGCGTATTGACTGGTCTGCCGGACGGTTATGGCCGTGGACGTATTATCGGTGACTATCGCCGCGTGGCGTTGTACGGCATCAGTTATCTGGTCCGTGAACGCGAACTGCAATTTGCCGATCTCCAGTCTCGTCTGGAAAAAGGGCAAGATCTGGAAGCCACCATCCGTCTGCGTGAAGAGCTGGCAGAACATCGTCATGCGCTGCTGCAGATTCAGGAAATGGCGGCGAAATACGGCTTCGACATCTCTCGTCCAGCGCAGAATGCACAGGAAGCGGTGCAGTGGCTCTACTTCGCTTACCTGGCGGCGGTGAAATCGCAAAACGGCGGCGCGATGTCGCTGGGTCGTACTGCATCGTTCCTCGATATCTACATTGAACGTGACTTCAAAGCCGGTGTGCTCAACGAGCAGCAGGCGCAGGAATTGATCGACCACTTCATCATGAAGATCCGCATGGTGCGCTTCCTGCGTACGCCGGAATTTGATTCGCTGTTCTCCGGCGACCCTATCTGGGCAACGGAAGTCATCGGCGGGATGGGGCTGGACGGTCGTACCCTGGTGACCAAAAACTCCTTCCGTTATCTGCATACACTGCACACCATGGGGCCAGCACCGGAACCTAACCTGACCATTCTGTGGTCGGAAGCATTGCCGATTGCCTTCAAAAAATATGCGGCACAAGTCTCCATCGTCACTTCTTCTTTGCAGTATGAAAACGACGATCTGATGCGTACTGACTTCAACAGCGACGATTACGCGATTGCCTGCTGCGTCAGCCCGATGGTGATTGGTAAGCAGATGCAGTTCTTCGGCGCACGCGCTAACCTGGCGAAAACGCTGCTGTACGCAATTAACGGCGGGGTGGATGAGAAGCTGAAGATTCAGGTCGGCCCGAAAACAGCACCACTGATGGACGACGTTCTGGACTACGACAAAGTCATGAGCAGCCTCGACCATTTCATGGACTGGCTGGCAGTGCAGTACATCAGCGCGCTGAACATCATCCACTACATGCATGACAAGTACAGCTACGAAGCCTCACTGATGGCGCTGCACGATCGTGATGTTTATCGCACGATGGCATGTGGTATTGCGGGCCTGTCGGTGGCGACGGATTCACTTTCCGCAATTAAATATGCTCGCGTGAAACCGATTCGTGACGAAAACGGCCTGGCGGTGGACTTTGAAATCGACGGCGAATATCCGCAGTACGGCAACAACGACGAGCGCGTAGACAGCATTGCCTGCGACCTGGTTGAACGCTTTATGAAGAAAATTAAAGCCCTGCCAACCTATCGTAACGCCGTACCAACTCAGTCGATTCTGACCATCACCTCTAACGTGGTGTACGGCCAGAAAACCGGTAACACACCGGATGGTCGTCGCGCCGGTACACCGTTCGCACCAGGTGCTAACCCGATGCACGGTCGTGACCGCAAAGGGGCCGTGGCTTCGCTGACCTCCGTTGCCAAGCTGCCGTTCACCTACGCCAAAGACGGTATTTCGTACACCTTCTCAATTGTCCCTGCGGCGCTGGGCAAAGAAGATCCGGTACGCAAAACCAACCTTGTCGGCCTGCTGGATGGTTATTTCCACCACGAAGCGGATGTGGAAGGCGGTCAGCACCTCAACGTCAACGTTATGAATCGGGAAATGTTGCTGGATGCCATTGAGCACCCGGAAAAATACCCGAACCTGACAATCCGTGTCTCTGGCTACGCCGTGCGCTTCAACGCACTGACCCGTGAACAGCAGCAGGATGTGATTTCACGTACCTTTACCCAGGCGCTTTGATGCCGGAGGATGTATGAAAAAGATTATCGAAACGCAACGTGCGCCAGGCGCAATCGGCCCGTATGTTCAGGGCGTTGATTTAGGCAGCATGGTCTTCACCTCCGGGCAAATTCCGGTTTGTCCGCAGACCGGTGAGATCCCGGCTGACGTGAAAGATCAGGCGCGTTTAAGTCTGGAAAACGTCAAAGCGATCGTGGTTGCTGCCGGGCTGACCGTTGGCGATATCGTGAAGATGACGGTGTTCATTACCGACCTTAATGACTTTGGCACCATCAATGAAGTCTACAAGCAGTTTTTTGACGAGCATCAGGCGACCTACCCGACACGCAGCTGTGTGCAGGTAGCGCGTTTGCCGAAAGATGTGAAGCTGGAAATTGAAGCTATCGCGGTACGCAACGCGTAAAGCTCCTGAGCGGGGCGATCGCAGGGTCGCTCCGCTCCTCTTCACGAACGGCAATCCGAGGGTGTGGATATGATTAGTGCATTCGATATTTTCAAAATTGGGATTGGTCCCTCCAGTTCTCATACCGTGGGGCCAATGAATGCCGGAAAAAGTTTTATTGATCGACTGGAGAAGAGCGGCTTATTAACCGCGACGAGCCACATTGTGGTCGATCTTTATGGATCGTTGTCACTGACGGGCAAAGGTCACGCCACGGATATCGCTATCATCATGGGACTGGCAGGAAATAGTCCGCAGGACGTTGTTATTGATGAGATACCTGCATTTATGGAATTAGTGACGCGCAACGGAAGGTTGCCGGTGGCAGCGGGCGCACATGTCGTTGATTTCCCAGTGGCAAAGAACATTATTTTCCATGCGGAAACGCTGCCCCGTCATGAGAATGGGATGCGTATTACCGCGTGGAAAGAGCAGGAAGAACTGTTAAGCAAAACCTATTATTCAGTCGGTGGCGGATTTATTGTCGAAGAAGAACAATTCGGCCTGTCACTGGATGTTGAAACGCTCGTCCCTTACGATTTCCATTCAGCAGGTGAGCTGCTGAAAATGTGTGATTACAACGGGTTATCTATTTCTGGTTTGATGCTGCAAAACGAGTTGGCGCTACGTAGCAAAGCCGAAATTGATGCTGGTTTTTCGCGTATCTGGCAGGTGATGCATGACGGTATTGAACGCGGTATGAATACCGAAGGTGTGCTGCCAGGCCCGCTCAATGTGCCACGTCGGGCGGTGGCGCTGCGGCGTTTGCTGGTTTCCAGCGACAATATCTCTAACGATCCGATGAACGTGATCGACTGGATCAATATGTTTGCTCTGGCAGTCAGCGAAGAAAACGCCGCTGGCGGACGTGTTGTGACAGCGCCAACTAACGGCGCTTGCGGCATTATTCCTGCGGTGCTGGCCTATTACGATAAATTCCGCCGCCCGCTCAATGAGCGCTCCATTGCTCGTTTTCTGCTGGCGGCTGGCGCTATCGGTGCGCTGTATAAAATGAATGCCTCCATTTCCGGTGCGGAAGTGGGCTGTCAGGGCGAAATTGGCGTGGCCTGTTCAATGGCGGCGGCAGGGTTAACCGAACTGCTGGGCGGCAGCCCGGCGCAGGTGTGCAATGCGGCGGAAATCGCTATGGAACACAACCTGGGACTGACCTGCGATCCGGTTGCCGGGCAGGTGCAAATTCCGTGTATTGAACGCAATGCTATTAATGCTGTTAAAGCCGTGAACGCCGCGCGGATGGCGATGGGACGCACTTCTGCACCGCGTGTTTCTCTCGATAAAGTTATCGAGACGATGTACGAAACCGGCAAAGATATGAACGATAAATACCGCGAAACTTCACGCGGAGGACTGGCCATTAAAGTGGTCTGCGGCTGATATCTCATCCGCGTTTATACTGGGGTGCACAAAATGTGCACCCTTTTTTATTGTGATCTGCCGCAAATAGAGAATAACTATTTCTCTAAGATTGATTTGATAGAAAATTATTATCCATAACTGCTATTTCAAAGTCTTGATTGTGAAGATTTTCTCTGACCTCACGCGTATCATTTCTTCATTCTAATAACTCGCCTGCAAAAAAAAACGTAGACCGCGTATCGCCTTGATGCGGCTCGAAAAAAATAATAAGCCCTACAAAATATTGAGCGAGAACTTATGGAAATTGCAACGAATAAAGGCGTCATTGCAGACGCTTCGACCCCGGCGGGTCGTGCTGGAATGAGTGAAAGTGAATGGCGTGAAGCTATCAAATTCGACAGTACCGACACCGGTTGGGTGATTATGAGTATTGGGATGGCGATTGGCGCGGGGATAGTTTTTCTCCCGGTGCAGGTCGGATTGATGGGATTGTGGGTATTTTTGCTCTCATCAGTAATTGGCTACCCGGCAATGTATCTGTTTCAGCGATTGTTTATTAATACGCTGGCGGAATCTCCAGAGTGTAAAGATTACCCGAGTGTCATTAGTGGTTATTTGGGTAAAAACTGGGGCATTTTATTAGGTGCACTTTACTTTGTGATGCTGGTTATTTGGATGTTTGTTTACTCCACCGCCATCACTAACGATAGCGCCTCCTATCTGCACACTTTCGGCGTGACGGAAGGATTGCTGTCTGACAGTCCGTTTTATGGCCTGGTACTGATTTGTATTCTGGTAGCGATCTCTTCACGCGGCGAGAAACTGTTATTCAAAATTTCGACCGGCATGGTGCTGACCAAACTGCTGGTGGTGGCAGCGCTGGGTGTATCGATGGTCGGGATGTGGCATCTGTATAACGTAGGTTCGCTGCCGCCGCTGGGGCTGCTGGTGAAAAACGCCATTATCACACTGCCGTTTACCTTAACCTCGATTCTGTTTATCCAGACGTTAAGCCCGATGGTGATCTCTTATCGCTCGCGGGAAAAATCAATTGAAGTGGCGCGACATAAAGCGTTGCGGGCGATGAACATTGCGTTTGGGATCCTGTTTGTCACCGTCTTTTTCTACGCAGTGTCGTTCACTCTGGCGATGGGACATGACGAGGCAGTAAAAGCCTATGAGCAGAATATTTCCGCGCTGGCGATTGCAGCTCAATTTATTAGCGGCGACGGTGCAGCATGGGTGAAAGTGGTCAGCGTCATCCTCAATATCTTTGCCGTAATGACAGCGTTCTTTGGCGTCTATTTAGGCTTTCGCGAAGCAACGCAAGGGATCGTAATGAACATCCTGCGCCGCAAGATGCCAGCTGAGAAGATTAACGAAAATCTCGTTCAGCGCGGCATCATGATTTTCGCCATTTTACTGGCCTGGAGCGCCATCGTACTGAATGCGCCAGTGTTGAGCTTTACCTCTATCTGTAGCCCGATTTTCGGCATGGTAGGGTGCCTGATCCCGGCGTGGTTGGTTTACAAAGTACCGGCATTGCACAAATACAAAGGTGCCTCTCTGTACCTGATTATCATCACCGGTTTGTTGCTTTGCGTTTCTCCGTTCCTGGCATTTTCATGATTTACCTGAAATTTTAAGGTTTTTATTATGTTTGATTCGACTTTAAATCCGTTATGGCAGCGTTACATCCTTGCAGTTCAGGAGGAAGTAAAACCGGCGCTGGGATGTACTGAACCGATCTCACTGGCGCTGGCGGCGGCGGTTGCTGCGGCAGAACTGGAAGGTCCGGTTGAACGTGTAGAAGCCTGGGTTTCGCCAAATCTGATGAAGAACGGTCTGGGCGTTACCGTTCCCGGTACGGGAATGGTGGGGCTGCCGATTGCAGCGGCGCTGGGGGCGTTAGGTGGAAATGCCAACGCCGGGCTGGAAGTGCTGAAAGACGCAACGGCGCAGGCAATTGCCGATGCCAAAGCGTTGCTGGCGGCGGGGAAAGTCTCGGTCAAGATCCAGGAACCTTGCGATGAAATCCTCTTCTCACGCGCCAAAGTCTGGAACGGCGAGCAGTGGGCTTGTGTCACCATCGTCGGCGGGCATACCAACATTGTGCATATCGAGACGCACAATGGCGTGGTGTTTACCCAGCAGGCCTGTGTAGCAGAGGGCGAGCAAGAGTCGCCGCTGGCGGTGCTCTCCAGAACGACGCTGGCCGAGATCCTGAAGTTCGTCAATGAAGTGCCGTTTGAGGCTATCCGCTTTATTCTCGATTCTGCGAAATTAAACTGCGCGTTATCGCAGGAAGGTTTGAGTGGGAACTGGGGGCTGCATATTGGCGCGACGCTGGAAAAACAGTGTGCACGCGGTTTGCTGGCGAAAGGTCTCTCCTCGTCAATTGTGATTCGTACCAGCGCGGCATCCGATGCGCGTATGGGTGGCGCAACGCTTCCGGCAATGAGTAACTCCGGTTCTGGCAACCAGGGGATCACCGCGACAATGCCCGTGGTGGTTGTCGCGGAACACTTCGGGGCAGATGATGAACGGCTGGCGCGCGCGCTGATGCTTTCGCATTTGAGCGCGATTTATATCCATAACCAGTTACCGCGTTTGTCTGCGCTGTGTGCCGCAACGACCGCCGCAATGGGCGCCGCCGCCGGGATGGCGTGGCTGGTGGATGGGCGTTATGAAACCATCTCGATGGCAATCAGCAGTATGATCGGCGATGTCAGCGGTATGATTTGCGATGGCGCGTCGAACAGTTGCGCGATGAAGGTTTCGACCAGTGCCTCGGCAGCGTGGAAAGCGGTGTTAATGGCGCTGGATGATACCGCCGTGACTGGCAATGAAGGGATCGTGGCGCATGATGTTGAGCAGTCAATCGCCAACCTGTGCGCGCTGGCAAGCCATTCAATGCAGCAAACTGATCGGCAGATTATCGAGATTATGGCCAGTAAGGCCAGGTAAGCGCCGGATTTCGGATGTCATACCTGATGCCGGATGCGATGCTGACGCATCTTATCCGGCCTACGGATTGTGCAATTTGTTGGTTTTGTAGGCCGGATAAGGCGTTTACGCCGCATCCGGCAACCTGTGTTTACGCGGTAGCTTCATCCTCGGCTAACCGTATTTCGGCGTCGGCGACTATCGCCTCCAACTCACTCAACATCTCTTCATAGCCAAAACTTTTGGTAGCGCGAGTGGTTTCTTTCGCCGCAACGGACTTTACTGGCTGACGTTTTTTCGCCGATTTTTTACTCATCATCTTCTCCCTGTAAAAAAACTAGACAGGTAAATCTATCAGCAAAGCGCGCAGCGGGGAATCAGCAACGAGTGTAATGTTAGCCTCGTCACGAATAAATGCGCCATCACCGCAGGTCAGCGCTGCTTTCTCTTCGTGATGCGTAAGCGCATGAAATTGGCCGTGGATCGATTGCAAATAAGCGCGCGGACCGTGCAGTTGAAAGTTCGCGCTTTCTCCCTCGGCGAGCACAATATGATGCAGCCACACCTGCTGGCGCAGTTGCAGGCTACCTTTCGCGCCATCTGGCGAGGCGATTAATTGCTGCTTGTCCATATTCAGCGCCAGTTTTTGAATCAGCGGATTCTCCCGTTGCGGGCAGGCATCCAGCCAGAGCTGCATTCGCGTTAACGGTTTGTCCTTGCTGATATTATGTTCGCTATAACTCACGCCCGGCTGAGTAGAAAGCAATAAGGCTTCACCGGCGCGGGCCTGAACATGATTACCTTCGCTGTCCCGATACTCTGCTTCTCCGTCGAGAATTACATTCAAAATATCAACTTTTGGGTAGGTACGTGGCTGGAAGGCGGCCCCTGGAGCCAACACTTCCTGGTTAAGCACGCGCAGGGAGGCATAGCCTAACAATTTAGGGTCGAAGTAGTGTCCAAAGGAAAAAGTATACCGGGCCTGCAACCATCCGTAGTCTGCTTGTCCACACTGCCTGGCAGTTCGGGTAGTAATCATAATTCTTGACCTCTCTTTACTTCCTTTTATGGTAAGGGGCTGGACGCTACATTGTTAGCCAGATATTCTGCCCGGTATGTTCAAATTTCCTGAATGAGAACGAAATGGCCAAAGAAAGGGCATTAACGCTGGAAGCACTAAGGGTTATGGATGCGATCGATCGCCGTGGTAGTTTTGCGGCGGCGGCCGATGAGCTGGGACGCGTGCCTTCCGCGCTTAGCTACACCATGCAAAAACTGGAAGAAGAGCTCGATGTGGTGCTGTTTGACCGCTCGGGCCATCGCACCAAATTCACCAATGTCGGGCGGATGTTGCTGGAGCGGGGACGTGTTCTGCTGGAAGCCGCAGATAAACTGACCACCGACGCCGAAGCCCTCGCGCGTGGTTGGGAAACGCATCTCACCATCGTGACTGAAGCGCTGGTGCCCACGCCTGCCTTTTTCCCGTTGATCGACAAACTGGCCGTTAAAGCCAATACCCAACTGGCAATCATCACCGAAGTGCTGGCGGGGGCGTGGGAGCGGCTGGAACAAGGGCGAGCAGATATTGTTATCGCGCCGGATATGCATTTTCGTTCCTCGTCGGAGATCAACTCTCGTAAGCTTTACACCTTGATGAACGTCTACGTGGCAGCGCCTGATCACCCGATTCATCAGGAGCCGGAACCGCTTTCTGAAGTGACGCGCGTGAAATATCGCGGAATTGCAGTGGCAGATACTGCTCGTGAACGCCCGGTATTGACCGTACAGTTACTGGATAAACAACCGCGCCTGACGGTCAGTACCATTGAAGATAAACGTCAGGCATTGCTGGCAGGGCTTGGCGTCGCGACGATGCCGTACCCGATGGTAGAAAAAGATATCGCTGAAGGACGGTTGCGTGTAGTCAGTCCGGAATCGACCAGTGAAATCGATATTATTATGGCCTGGCGTCGCGACAGTATGGGGGAAGCAAAATCCTGGTGTCTGCGGGAAATTCCAAAGTTGTTCGCTGGAAAATAATCTATTAAGCACCTTTCACAAGGTGCTTCTGACTGCTGACAAACGCAAAACTGCCTGATGAGCTACGCTTATCAGGCCTACGCAGTCACTGCAAAATATTGAATTTTTT
Source organism: Escherichia sp. E4930 (assembly GCF_005845405.1). Lineage (NCBI taxonomy): Bacteria > Pseudomonadati > Pseudomonadota > Gammaproteobacteria > Enterobacterales > Enterobacteriaceae > Escherichia > Escherichia sp. E4930. Next base: position 38,691 of record NZ_VCDZ01000015.1, read on the forward strand.
GCGATTTTGTAGGCTGGATAAGGCGTTTTCGCCGCATCCGGCATAAACAAAGCGCACTTTGCCAACAATCTGAAGCACCTTTCACAAGGTGCTTAATTATTATTCCTGTTCCAGTTTTGGATCTGGTCCAAACCGGTTTTCGCCTGGCGTCCCCGGCTGGCAGTTAAAGATGATGATAATCAGCCAACCGATAAACGGAATTAAGAACAGTAGCACCCACCATGCTGAACGGTCGGTGTCATGCAGGCGACGGAACTGTACTGCCCACCACGGCAAAAACACCAGAATGCCGTAGATAGTCGTCAGGATGCCTTCGCCACCGGCACGTTGCCAGCCCAGCATTTTATCCAGCAGCCCCAGCACGAGCGTAAAGATGATGTTGACCAGAATAAACATCCAGTACTCTTTGCGCCGTGCACGTCCCCGGAAACCGACATAATTTTTTAGTACTTTCAGATACCAGTCCATTTTTGCCTCAATTTTGCTCAATCACTTGTTTTTAAAGCAGCAAATTAAGAATAGACATGAATGAATTTGCAGTAAATATTATCGCGATGAATTAATAAGGCGCTGTGAAGGATAAGGGCAAGCGCAAAATAGCCAGATGCGCTACGCTTATCTGGCCTGTGCGGGTTCTGCAATATATTGAATGTACAATGTTTTGTAGGTCAGATAAGGCGTTCACACCGCATCCGACATAACAACACGCACTTAGCCAACAACCAGAGGCACCACGAAGGGTGCCTTTGTTTAACCGAAGCGAACATCCCGCCCGTGCGGTTCATCGAGATCCTGCCACGGGCCAATCGAAATAATTCCCGTTGGGTTGATGGTCTTATGGCTGCGGAAGTAGTGATTACGGATATGGTCGAAATTGACGGTTTCGGCTATTCCCGGCATCTGATAGATATCGCGCAGGAAGCCATACAAATTCAGGTAATCGCTGATACGGTGCTTATCGCACTTGAAGTGGGTGACATACACCGGATCAAAACGAACCAGCGTGGTCCACAGGCGAATATCGGCTTCGGTTAACTGGTTACCCGTCAGGAAGCGATGCTGCCCTAATATCTGTTCCAGTCGCGCCAGCGATTCAAACACTTTCACCACCGCTTCGTCGTACGCTTCCTGGCTGGTGGCAAAACCAGCTTTATAGACGCCATTATTTACGGTGTCGTATATCCAGCCGTTAAGTTCGTCAATTTTAGTTTGCAGAGCAGGGGGGTAATAATCACCCGCTTTTGCGCCCAGCGCATCAAACGCAGTATTGAACATGCGGATGATTTCTGCTGATTCGTTGCTGACAATGGTGTGATTCTTTTTGTCCCACAGCACGGGGACAGTAACTCGTCCGCTGTAGTGTGGATCAGCGTGGAGATAAAGCTGGTACAGGAATTCATGTTGATAGAGCGTGTCGCCGGTTGCACCCGGGAAACTGTCATCAAAGGTCCAGCCGTTTTCCAGCATCAGCGGATTCACCACGGAAACGGAAATAAACGGTTCCAGTCCTTTGAGTTTACGCATGATCAGCGTGCGGTGCGCCCACGGGCAGGCGAGTGAAACATAGAGATGATAACGATCTTTTTCTGCGGCAAAACCGCCTTTTCCAGTGGGGCCTGGCGCGCCATCGGCAGTGAGCCAGTTACGAAATGCAGAAGCTGAACGTTGAAATTTACCGCCAGTGGATTTGGTATCGTACCAGGTGTCATGCCAGACGCCGTCAATCAGTTGACCCATTTTTCTCTCCTCCAATAGCAAAAACGAGGAGCGTTTCTCCTCGTTTGAGACTGATGGCAAACGCAAAACTGCCTGATGCGCTATGCTTATCAGGCCTACGAGGTTCTTGCAATATATTGAATTTGCATGTTTTTGTAGGCCGGATAAGGCGTTCACGCCGCATCCGGCATGAACAACGCGCACTTTGTCAACAATCTGAAACGAGGAGTTTCCCCCTCGTTTTTTATCGTTAAGTATAGCGCGTGCTTACCACTTTTTATTCAGCAGACGGTCGATGCTATACGCGCCAGGACCGGTAATCGCCAGCAGCAGGAATCCGCCAGAAATTGTCAGGTTTTTCATGAACATCAGCGAGTTGACGCCTTCGGCAAAGTTGCTGTGAAATAAAAACGCCGTCAACAGTGTAAAGCCAGCGGTAAACAGCGCGGTGGTGCGAGTCAGGAAACCGAACAGGATTGCCAGACCACCACCGAACTCAAGCAGGATCACCAGCGGCAGCATAAAGCCCGGGACGCCCATTGCTTCCATATATTGTTGAGTACCCGCGTAGCCAGTAATTTTTCCCCAGCCTGCGGTAACGAACAGAATCGGCATTAAAATACGCGCTACCAGTACACCAACATCTTCTAATTTTTTCATCATACTCTCCACTGCGCCACTCAGGCTGCTGATTGTTTTTTTGTGCAAGGGCGCGGTATTAGCGTCATTGCTGTCGATGGAGAGAAGCATAAACGTAGTGAATGGTGATTGTTAGCAAGGAAAACTGTCAAAAATTTTCAAAAAATTTGAGGGATAAGGCCGGAATAGTTCCGGCCAGAGAGGAAGTTAACCGCGAAGCTGTTGCTGATTGAGGGTGGTTTTAACCAGACGCCACGCACTCCAGACGCCAAAACCGCGCCTGGCCCAGCGGACCAGCATATTCGGATGGCGAATCGTCCAGATAGCCATCACGCTGCTGCCGACCAGCGCCCAGGAACGCAGGCTCAACAGCATATTCCAGCGGCGATCATAGGCACCCGTTGCCTCCAGCCAGTCACGCCGACTGGCGGAAAGATCCAACCGTTGCTGCTGGATCTGACGAAGCAGTTGTGCCTTACGTTGTTCACGTTCGACTTTACTGCTCACGGGACTCCTCCTCGAGAAGTTGTCGATCGTTTGCCAGTTCGTGACGCGTATGGCGCAGCAAGGTGGATTTGCGCGACTTGCGTAACGTCCAGATACCGCCGATGAGTGCCAGAAGCAGCAACACCACAGTGGTGGCAATCATTGCATTCAGGCGATATTGCGGATCAACGGCCCAGATAATCAGCACCATCAGGCTCATAAGACCAAATGCAGCGAAAAGCATCGTCAGGCCGAGCATCAGTAAAAGCTGAAAGATATTGGCTTTTTCTTCTTCCAGCTCAACCACCGCCAGCCGCAAACGCGTCTCCACCATTTCGACCATGATGGTGACAATTCGCTGCCCGATGCCCAGAACGCTTTTACCGGGCCCTTGCGCGTGATGAGTTTCCGCCATAATTAACGACGCGACAGCAGAACGCCCAGCACCACGCCGATGGCTGCGCCAATACCAACTCCCGCCCACGGATTTTCACGCACATACTCATCGGCACGCGCCGCCGCGACACGGGTTTGTTTAGCAATCGCGTCACCGGTTTCACCCAGACGATAGCGACTCTGTTTCAGAGCCTGTTCCGCTTTGCTACGAATCTTACTCAGCTCTTCTTTTGACTTTTCGCCAGAGGAGCTAAGCACCTCTTCCAGCGTATCGGACAGGGATTTCAACTCAGCACGCAGATGTTCCGTAGTGTGTTCTTTCGACATAGTTTTCTCCAGGTGAGTAAGTATTAACTATTGGGGATTAGTAGTCGCGCGCTTCCAGCTTTTTCAGCTCTTCCTGCGCTTCTGCCAGTTTCCGTTCGCGTTTAGCAATCTTATCCGCATCGCCTTTTTGTTTCGCCTCGGCTAAATCATGTTTGCGTTCTGCCACTTCATCTTTCTGCTTCGCGATTTTCTTTTGATGATCGGCACGCAACTGGTTATCTGAACAATTCGCCCGCACTTCACTAAGGGCTTTGTTCAGGCCGTTGATACGATTCTGGTTTTGATGTTTTTCGGCATAGCTGATCTCCTTAAGGATATTTTGCTCCTTTTCCTGACAAAGGGTAGTGGCATAACTACTGACACTAAGAGCAAAAAGAGAAACAGCTAAAGCGATGCGGTATTTCATTCTTGAACCTTCCATTGTGACTCGGACCCATTACAGAGGAACGATTGTCCAGACAACGAGGCGGTGGTATTAACCACCGCCTTATTAATCATAGACAGTAACGGTGAAATCACCAAAGTGAGTGATATGTTTCGGATAACAGGAAGTTATCCGAAGCGATGAGAATTGTCCCGCAGCCGGGTCAGCCATTGCATGGCCTGATTATTATCGTCCTGCTGCGCAATGATGTAGCCATGAGGCAATGTTCTATCGAGGACCGCTTTGGCGGCGGCGCTTTGATCGCTGGAATCAAACGTAATCAACAGAGTGTCATTCTTAGGGGTGATGCTTTTGAAAGGAATTCCATGAGCATCAAGGTGATGCCAGATGGAAAAACCGTCCGGCATCGTCGTCCCTTGATGAATGGCGCGGATCGCCAGCGTGGATTCTTGTTGACGAACCGCAGACCAGGCCAGCAGCAGCGTGCCAGCCAGCAATATAGCAGCGCCGAACCAGGCTAGCTGGCGAAGCGACATGCGAGGTATTTGCATCCTTTACCCCCGATTTCCATATTTCTTTTTCCATAAAACAACAAGAGAACCTGCCAGGCCGAACACCAGCAGCACCACCGGGAGCAGCATCAGGCATGACATCAGCTGGTCCTCATACTTCAAAAATACCGGCGTCTTGCCGAGCATGTAACCTAAGGTTGTCAGAATCAACACCCACAGCAGGCCACTCATCCAGTTGAAGAACTGAAAGCGGGCGTTATTCAGCCCTGACAGTCCGGCAATGGTCGGCAGTAATGTTCTGACAAATGCAATAAAGCGACCAATTAACAGCGCAGATAAACCGTGTTTATGAAAAAGATGGTGTGCGCGTTGGTGGTAGTGCGCAGGTAAATGGGATAGCCAGTTTTGTACGGTACGGGTGTTTCCCAGCCATCGCCCCTGTATGTAGCTGACCCAGCAACCGAGGCTGGCCGCAACAGTGAGCAGCATAATAGTCTGCGGGTAACCCATTGCGCCTTTGGCAATCAATACACCGACCAACACCAGCAAGCTGTCGCCTGGTAAAAAGGCCGCTGGAAGCAAGCCGTTTTCGAGGAACAAAATCACAAACAAGACAAAATACAACATGCCAATCATCGACGGATTGGCCAGGGTTTCAAAATCCTGCGCCCACAGGGCTTGCAGCAATTGGGTCAAAAGTTCCATTCATTATTCCTGGTGAATCGGTTAACGCCACGCCGGTTTTAAATGATGCACACCCGTCAGGTTATTGCTGTTGTTGTATATATTGCGGGTCGAGACACCAATACGGCCTGAACTATTCCCTGTTAAAACGTGAGATAAGAAAACATTTAATAGCATAAATTCAAATTGAATCTAATTGTAACAAAGGTCAACGTTGTTCGTTATCAAAATTACATGTCCGTGGAGTCTGATTTTGCTGATTGCAGAGGAGGGTGGCGAGAGGATTTACACAGGCTGACACTTTATACTTTTCGCTTACTGATAAAGCGAACAGGCGCGTTGCTGCGCCTGTCAGAAATGGGCGTTTATTTGCTGCTGTTGGCCACAGTATCCAGATGAACGACAGGATTCTCGGCGAACAAATAGCGGTCGGCATTGAATTCGAAATCGTCACTGGTTTCGTTAAACAACATAATTTTGGTATTTTCCAGATGCTGCCACATTGCAAGTTTGGCGGCATGAGGATCTTTGCGTATCAACGCTTTGAGGATCTGATCGTGGTCATCACACCAGTTATCGACGGTACGGGAATCAATGTGCTCGTGCAATTTTTTCCAGTACGGGTTATGACTACGCTGGGTCCACATTTTCTCAACGATGGCAGCCAGTGCAGAGTTCTGCGTCGCTAATGCGACCTGAATATGAAACTGCAAATCCCACTCGGAATCACGGAAGCATTGTTCGCCGCGCGCCTGTTCCTGGATGGCCATCAGTTTCATGATGTCCTGTTTCGTTACCTGGGTTGCAGCAAACTCGGCAATATTGCTTTCGATAAGTTGACGTGCCTGGAGCAGTTCAAACGGACCGTAATTGGCAAATTCCATATTCGCGTCCGCCGCCTGCTGATGGCGAGGCTGGTTGGAAACCACATGAATTCCCGAGCCTTTGCGTACTTCTACATAGCCCTCGACTTCAAGCATGATGATGGCTTCACGAACCACGGTGCGGCTGACGTTTTTTTCATCAGAAATAAAACGTTCGGCGGGCAGTTTATCACCCACCAGATAGACGCCCTGCTCGATGCGCTCTTTCAGGTCAGCGGCGAGCTGTTGGTACAAACGGCGTGGTTCAGTGATTTCCATATGCGCTCCAGGCATGATACGGCAGACTATATTTGTTATACCACTTTTGCGAGCTTAGCTCTACTCGCAGTGGTGAAAAAGCCGCCTGAGAAGGCGGCTTTGAAGGGAAACTAAAACTTACATTTAGCGTTAATGTTGCGGTGCGGGATCGTTATGTGTTTCCTGCGCCACCTCAATCGCCGGTTTGTTCTGCAACACGGTCCAGATAACCAGCGCACCTAACAGGTCGAACACTGCGAGTACTGCGAACAGCGGGCTGAAGCCGATGGTGTCAGCCAGTGCACCTACAACCAGCGCAAAAAGCGTACTTGCCAGCCATGCGGACATCCCGGTCAGACCGTTCGCCGTTGCCACTTCGTTACGACCAAACACGTCAGAAGAGAGGGTAATCAGCGCGCCAGACAGTGCCTGGTGAGCAAAACCACCGATACACAGCAGCATAATCGCGACATACGGGTTGGTGAACAGACCGATCATACCTGGGCCAATCATCAGTACCGCACCCAGTGTTACCACCATCTTACGGGAAACAATCAGGTTCACACCAAACCAACGCTGGAACAGTGGCGGCAGGTAACCACCGAGGATACAACCCAGGTCAGCAAACAGCATTGGCATCCAGGCGAACATCGCGATCTCTTTCAGGTTAAAGCCGTATACTTTAAACATGAACAGCGGGATCCACGCGTTGAAAGTACCCCAGGCCGGTTCAGCCAGGAAGCGCGGTAATGCGATACCCCAGAACTGACGGTTACGCAGGATCTGACCAACGGACATTTTCTTCGCCGCGCCAACCTGGTGCTGGGCTTCCTGACCATTAATAATGTAGTCACGTTCTTCATCGGTCAGATGTTTCTGGTCGCGTGGATGTTTATAGAAAATCAGCCATGCCATCGCCCAGATAAAGCTCAACGCACCGGAGATAATAAATGCCATCTGCCAGCTGTGCATGACGATTGCCCATACCACCAGCGGCGGCGCAATCATCGCACCAATTGAGGAACCAACGTTAAAGTAACCTACTGCGATGGAGCGTTCTTTCGCCGGGAACCATTCGGAACTGGCTTTCAGACCTGCAGGGATCATCGCTGCTTCTGCCGCACCTACCGCACCACGGGCAATCGCCAGACCGCCCCAGCTACCAGCCAGTGCAGTTGCGCCACAGAATACCGCCCACAACACGGCAAACATTGCGTAACCGATTTTTGTCCCCAGAACATCCAGAACATAACCCGCTACAGGTTGCATGACCGTATATGCAGCAGAATAGGCTGCGATGATGTAGGAATACTGTTGGGTGGAGATGTTTAACTCTTCCATCAGAGTTGGTGCAGCTGCCGCCACAGTGTTACGCGTCAGGTAACCGAGCACGGTGCCGAGCGTCACCAATGCGATCATGTACCAACGTAACCCTTTAATTTTACGCATGTAAAACCTCATCGTTTTGTTATATCCGCAATAAGCGCGGTCATCATCCTGCCTGGGGCAGAGGATGTTAGTTACGACCGGATGACCGAAAAAAAAACCGGTACACCCCGAACGCTGCCATGAAAGTTTCGTGCTAATTCGGCTTCCGTACCGGTCAACCCAATCCATCTAACAAATGAATGAATCGGCAATTTGCATTCCGTCGACTTATGATTCGCGACGGCAGAAAGATAACTTGTCATACAACTTTAAAAGGTGAGAGCCATCACAAATGTGGGAATATTTGTAGGGGCATTACTGGATGAGAGTGAAGCCAGAACTGGCGCGGCTTGCAGAGGGATTTACCACTTTGAGAGTAATTTTTTTAACTACGTTTATTGATCTAACTCACGAAAATATCTTCGGGCTCTGGAAATTGGTGTGATAACTTTGTCAGCATCGCACCCTAAGCAAGCTAGCTCACTCGTTGAGAGGAAGACGATAATGACTCCGTTTATGACTGAAGATTTCCTGTTAGATACTGAATTTGCCCGCCGTCTGTATCACGACTACGCAAAAGACCAGCCGATTTTCGACTACCACTGCCATTTACCGCCGCAGCAAATCGCAGAAGACTATCGCTTTAAGAATCTGTATGACATCTGGCTGAAAGGCGACCACTACAAATGGCGTGCAATGCGTACCAATGGTGTTGCTGAGCGCCTGTGTACTGGTGATGCATCTGACCGTGAGAAGTTTGATGCCTGGGCGGCGACCGTTCCGCACACGATCGGTAACCCGTTATACCACTGGACGCACCTCGAACTGCGTCGTCCGTTTGGTATCACTGGCAAACTGCTGTCTCCGTCTACCGCAGATGAAATCTGGAACGAATGTAACGAACTGCTGGCGCAGGACAAATTCTCCGCGCGCGGCATCATGCAGCAGATGAACGTGAAAATGGTCGGCACCACCGACGACCCGATCGACTCTCTGGAGCATCACGCAGAGATCGCCAAAGACGGCTCTTTCACTATTAAAGTGCTGCCGAGCTGGCGTCCGGATAAAGCCTTCAACATTGAACAGGCGACCTTTAACGACTACATGGCGAAGCTGGGTGAAGTTTCCGATACCGACATTCGCCGCTTTGCAGACCTGCAAACTGCCCTGACCAAACGTCTGGATCACTTCGCGGCTCACGGCTGTAAAGTGTCTGACCACGCGCTGGATGTGGTGATGTTTGCCGAAGCGAACGAAGCGGAACTGGATAGCATCCTGGCACGTCGTCTGGCAGGCGAAACCCTGAGTGAGCATGAAGTCGCACAGTTCAAAACTGCGGTGCTGGTATTCCTGGGCGCCGAATACGCACGTCGCGGCTGGGTACAGCAGTACCACATTGGCGCGCTGCGTAATAACAACCTGCGTCAGTTCAAACTGCTGGGGCCGGATGTCGGCTTTGACTCCATCAACGACCGTCCGATGGCGGAAGAACTGTCTAAGCTGCTGAGCAAACAGAATGAAGAAAACCTGCTGCCGAAAACCATTCTCTACTGCCTGAACCCGCGCGATAACGAAGTGCTGGGCACCATGATCGGTAACTTCCAGGGCGAAGGTATGCCGGGCAAAATGCAGTTTGGTTCCGGCTGGTGGTTTAACGATCAGAAAGACGGTATGGAACGTCAGATGACCCAACTGGCGCAGCTCGGTCTGCTGAGCCGCTTTGTCGGTATGCTGACTGACAGCCGTAGCTTCCTGTCATATACCCGTCACGAATACTTCCGCCGCATTCTGTGCCAGATGATTGGCCGCTGGGTGGAAGCGGGCGAAGCACCGGCGGACATCAACCTGCTGGGCGAGATGGTGAAAAATATTTGCTTTAACAATGCGCGTGACTACTTCGCCATTGAACTGAACTAAGGTCTGGGGTTGATATGCAATACATCAAGATCCATGCGCTGGATAACGTCGCGGTCGCTTTAGCGGATTTGGCTGAAGGCACAGAAATCAGTGTCGATAACCAGACCGTAACGCTGCGCCAGGATGTTGCTCGTGGACATAAATTTGCGTTAACGGATATCGCAAAAGGGGCCAACGTCATCAAATATGGCCTGCCGATTGGTTATGCATTGGCGGATATTGCGGCGGGGGAACACGTTCACGCCCACAATACGCGCACGAATCTGAGCGATCTGGATCAGTATCGCTATCAACCTGATTTTCAGGATCTGCCTGCGCAAGCGGCAGATCGTGAAGTGCAGATCTATCGTCGCGCTAACGGTGATGTCGGGGTACGTAACGAGTTGTGGATCCTGCCGACCGTGGGCTGCGTCAACGGCATCGCGCGACAGATCCAGAACCGTTTTTTGAAAGAGACGAACAACGCTGAAGGTACCGACGGCGTGTTCCTCTTCAGCCACACCTACGGCTGCTCGCAGCTGGGCGACGATCACATTAATACCCGCACCATGCTGCAAAACATGGTGCGTCATCCGAACGCAGGCGCCGTGTTGGTCATTGGTCTGGGCTGTGAAAACAACCAGGTTGATGCTTTCCGTGAAACGCTGGGCGATATCGATCCTGAACGCGTTCATTTCATGATCTGCCAACAGCAGGATGATGAGATTGAAGCCGGGATCGAGCATTTGCATCAGCTGTATAACGTGATGCGCAACGATAAACGCGAGCCGGGCAAACTCAGCGAACTGAAGTTTGGTCTGGAGTGCGGCGGTTCTGACGGTCTTTCCGGTATTACTGCTAACCCAATGCTGGGGCGTTTCTCTGATTACGTCATCGCTAACGGCGGCACTACCGTGCTGACCGAAGTACCGGAAATGTTCGGCGCAGAGCAGTTACTGATGGACCATTGTCGCGATGAAGCGACGTTTGAAAAACTGGTCACTATGGTCAACGACTTCAAACAGTACTTTATTGCCCATGACCAGCCGATCTACGAAAACCCATCGCCGGGGAACAAAGCGGGTGGTATCACCACGCTGGAAGATAAATCTCTCGGCTGTACGCAGAAAGCGGGCTCCAGCCAGGTGGTAGACGTGCTGCGCTACGGCGAACGTTTGAAAACACCAGGGCTGAACCTGTTAAGCGCGCCGGGTAACGATGCCGTAGCGACCAGCGCCCTGGCGGGTGCGGGCTGCCACATGGTGCTGTTTAGTACCGGTCGCGGCACGCCGTACGGCGGATTTGTACCGACGGTGAAAATCGCCACCAACAGCGAACTGGCAGCGAAGAAAAAACACTGGATCGACTTTGACGCGGGTCAGCTGATCCACGGTAAAGCGATGCCGCAGTTGCTGGAAGAATTTATCGATACCATCGTTGAGTTTGCCAACGGTAAGCAAACCTGTAACGAGCGTAACGACTTCCGCGAACTGGCGATCTTCAAAAGCGGCGTAACGCTATAAAGTCGAAATGAGTTGTTAATAAAAAACGGCGTTTCATAATGTGAAGCGCCGTTTGCTTTTCCATACCTGCTAAGGATTTATCATGACCGCGTATTGGCTGGCCCAGGGCGTGGGTGTCATCGCCTTTCTGATTGGTATTACAACATTCTTCAACCGCGATGAACGTCGCTTCAAAATTCAGCTTTCCATCTATAGCGTATTTATCGGCATACATTTTTTCCTGATGGGCGTCTTCCCGGCGGGGGCCAGCTCAATCCTCAATGCTATCCGTACGTTAATTACTCTGCGTACCCGTAGTTTATGGATAATGGCGATCTTCATCGTGCTGACGGGAGGAGTTGGTCTGGCGAAGTTCCATCATCCGATGGAGCTGCTGCCGGTCATTGGCACGATTGTCAGTACCTGGGCGCTATTTCGCTTTAAAGGACTGACCATGCGCTGCGTGATGTGGTTTTCTACTTGTTGCTGGTTAACTCACAACATTTGGGCCGGGTCGATTGGTGGCACGATGATTGAGGGTAGTTTTCTGCTAATGAATGGCCTGAACATCATTCGTTTCTGGCGTATGCAGAGAAGGGGAATTGATCCGTTTAAAGTGGAGAAAACCCCTTCCGCCGTAGACGAAAGGGGCTAAGCATTAGTTTCGCAGGGCGCTATTTGCCAGACGTGCATCTTCCGCCTGGCACGCCGCTGCGGTGAACAGCACGTCAGTTGAAGAGTTCAGCGCGGTTTCGCAGGAGTCCTGCAATACGCCGATGATAAAGCCGACGGCAACCACCTGCATGGCGATATCGTTCGGAATACCGAACATATTACAGGCCAGCGGGATCAGCAGCAGAGAACCACCTGCCACGCCGGAAGCACCACAGGCGCACAGAGAAGCCACTACGCTCAACAGCAGCGCTGTGGGCAGATCCACCGGAATACCCAGCGTATTAACCGCAGCCAGCGTCAACACGGTAATGGTAATGGCTGCGCCTGCCATATTGATGGTGGCACCCAGCGGAATAGAAACGGAATAGGTATCGCGGTCCAGATTCAGCTTTTCACACAATGCCATGTTTACCGGAATATTCGCCGCCGAGCTACGGGTGAAAAAGGCGTATACACCACTTTCGCGCAGGCACAACAGTACCAGCGGGAATGGGTTACGACGAATTTTCCACCACACCAGCAATGGGTTGACCACCAGCGCCACCAGCAACATACAGCCAACCAGCACGACCAGCAGTTGCGCGTAGCCCCACAGTGTGGAGAAACCAGTGGTTGCCAGCGTAGAAGAAACCAGACCAAAAATACCGATTGGTGCGAAACGAATCACCAGTTTCACCATAAAGGTAACGGCATTCGACATATCGTTGACCAGGTTTTTGGTGGTTTCGTTACCGTGACGCAGAGCGAAACCAAGGCCAATGGCCCACACCAGAATCCCGATGTAGTTACCTTTCAGCAGGGCGTCGATGGGGTTGGAAACCATGCTCAACACCAGCCCACGCATCACTTCCACGATGCCTGACGGCGGCGAAATATCGCCCGCGCTACTGGACAAATGCAGGGTAGAAGGGAAGGCGAAGCTGAAGACAACCGCAGCCAGCGCGGCAGAGAAAGTACCCAGCAGATAGAGGAACAAAATAGGGCGGATATTGGTTTTCTGCCCGTGCTGGTGGTTAGCGATGGAAGCCATTACCAGCATCAGCACCAGAATTGGCGCTACAGCTTTCAATGCACCAACGAACAAAGTGCCTAACAGACCGACAGCTTCAGCCGCCGGTTTTGAGATCCATGCCAGGAGAATCCCCAGAACAAGGCCGACCAGGATTTGTTTTACCAGGCTGCCATGAGCCAGACGCCGGAATAGCCCCGGTGAACGTTGCGTAGTCATTTTTCGATCCTTTCATTGTGTTGTCGCACATCCCTGGTGCGTTCTGTCGACGCATCTTTCAGGATGTAACAAAGTGTTTGCAAGGTCGAGTATAAGGAAAGTTACAGCTTCGGGAAGCGAAAAATGCTGGATTTTAAAGAGAGGTCATATTTTGCAACTTAATGCTTACATTTATTTGACATAAACAGAAGGAAGGACTGGCTACTAAGGCTGATTAGATAACATATGGGCAAACTATTTGGAATATGAGAACGGTTGCGCTCCTTTAATGTGCTATGCCATATAAAGTCACTGGCGCAGGGAGCGCGCAGGGGGCGGCCAATCGCCGCCGCCCCCTGCACCCGTGCGGTCTTTTTGTAAAGAGCTATAAGCCGATTACATAATTAGTAGCTCATCTTTGTCTGGAATGAGTTATCTCTGGTAATGGCTTAATATACAGCGAATCATTCTCCCCGCTGCTTATCATGCCGATAATTCACCCACGCGTTGATAATAAATGTCATCACCAGAATGCCAAACACCACGCCCAGCGAAACGGCGATCGGAATATGGTAGAAGTCGACAATCAGCATCTTGATACCGATAAACACCAGAATCACCGCCAGGCCATATTTGAGCATCGAGAAACGCTCTGCTACGCCCGCCAGCAGGAAATACATCGCACGCAGGCCGAGGATCGCAAACAAGTTTGAGGTCAGCACAATAAACGGGTCGGTAGTCACGGCGAAGATAGCCGGAATGCTATCCACGGCGAAAATCACGTCGCTCAACTCCACCAGTATCAGCACCAGCATCAGCGGCGTGGCATACAACAAGCCATTCTTACGCACAAAGAAATGCTCGTTGTCGATGGTGTCGGTCATACGCAAATGACCGCGCAGCCAGCGCACCAACGGCTTGTCGCCAATCCCTGATTCATCTTCATGGGCGAGCGCCATCTTCACGCCAGTAAACAGCAGGAAGGCACCGAAGATATACAGGATCCAGTCGAACTGCGAAATCAGCCAACTACCGGTGAAGATCATGATGGTACGCAGAACAATCGCCCCGAGCACGCCATACACCAGCACGCGCCGTTGTAACGCCGCCGGAACAGAGAAATAGCTGAACAACATCAGCCAGACAAAGACGTTATCGACCGCCAGCGATTTCTCAATCAGATAACCGGTGAGGAAGGCCAGTGCCTGCGGGTCCGCGACTTCGCGCCCCTGCGTCTGGACTAAATACCACCAGAAAGCGGCGTTAAACAGTAACGAAAGGGTCACCCACACCAGCGACCAGGCCGCAGCCTGTTTCATGGTCATGGCATGCGCGCCACGACGCCCCTGCAACAACAGGTCGATAGCCAGCATAATGGCGACAACAACAGCGAATCCGCCCCATAGCAACGGCGTGCCGACAGTATTCATAGAAGTTCCTTACACATAAAAAAACGGCCAACGTCGGAAGACGTCAGCCGCTGCTTTTTATGCATAGACCTCGCCTTCCGGCAAGGTCTCACTTACAACAAAAAAGGAATACGTCTGCGTATTCCTTTCAGATTGGTGACAAAGTGCCTGCGTTTATGCCGGATGCGGCGTGAACGCCTTATCCGGCCTACAAAATCATGCGAATTCAAAAGATTGCAGGAACTATGTAGGCCTGATAAGCGTAGCGCATCAGGCAATTTTGCGTTTGTCATCAGTCTCAAAGGAATACGTCTGCGTATACCTTTCGGGTTGCCCGGTGACCGGATGTGTTTTTTCACACATCGTAATGACGATCGACCGGCAATGAAGTTACTCCCCTTTGCAGGTAACAAAGTATGACAGACCATTCATCCAGTCAATGGTCTGTTACATGCCTTTTACACTGCTTTACGGTAACCATTATTGCTTTACGCTATCTGCCGGAAAAATCACCCCAGTCTGGCGGCGGATCTCGGTCAGCAGTTTGGCAGTGATGCGACTGACCGCCAGCCCCGGATGATTAATCAGATGCTCATCCACCAGTTCAGCAAACAGCTCTGCTTCGTAGAGCATGGTATTAATATGCTGTGGCTGAGTGAGATCCTGCATCTGGCTGCCGCGCGGCACAAAGCAGACTTTCTGGCATTCAGAGAGTTTTTCAATCACCAGCGATCCTGCTTCGCCCTGAATCTCGCTCGCCAGGACAGAATCACTGACTTTTGAGTGCTGCAACGTAACGCTGAAATCACCGTAATCCATCACCACCACGCCGTGGGCATCCACGCCGCTTGCCAGCAAACTGGCGGTTGCCTGCACGCTTTTCGGTTCACCGAATAATGCCACCGCCGACGCCAGGCAGTAAAAGCCGATATCCATAATCGAACCGTTAGAGAACGCCGGGTTAAAGGTGTTGGGATTCTCACCATCCAGATAACGTTGATACCGCGAGGAATACTGGCAATAGTTGAAAAAGACTTTCCGCAGTTTGCCGACTTTTGGCAGCGCCTGGCGTAACAGATGAAAGTTAGGCAGGCAGGCCGTTTTAAATGCTTCAAACAGCACCACCTGATTTTCCCGCGCACAGGCAATGGCCGCATCCACTTCCGCCAAATTCGACGCCAGTGGTTTCTCGCAAATCACATGGATTTTGTGGCTCAGAAAAAGCTGCGTCTGGGAAAAGTGCAGGGCATTCGGGCTGGCAATATACACCGCGTCAATGGCATCGCTTTCCGCCATCGCTTCCAGCGACGTAAACAGATGCTCGACAGAAAACTCATTGGCGAAGTGCTGGGCCTGTTCAAGGCTGCGGGAATAGACGGCGGTTAACTTATATTTACCGCTCTCATGTGCGGCCTCCACGAACTGGTGAGTGATCCAGTTCGTACCAATCACAGCGAAACGTATCATAACGCGTGGATACTCCATAAAGGGATTCTGCCGTCAATGTAGCACGCCTTTTTCATCTTCGACGTGCGCGGATACGCATTATTTCTGCGCCGGACAACCATGCTCACTAAACGGACCAATCATGACCGACGGCCCGAGATATTTTGGCTGGCGATGGAGGATTTTTGCGTCTATCACCGCTCTAACCCTGGCGAGTTTCTCCCGCAGCTGAGTATACAAACCGTGCTTCATATTCAGGTCTGGCGCGTTAAACCCGATAGCATCGATGCCGTACTGTTTTGCCAGCCAGATGGCGCGTTGGTTATGAAATTCCTGCGAGATAATGGTGATATGGTTTTCCCCAAACACTTTATTGGCACGTACCACTGAATCAAGCGTTGAGAATCCGGCATAGTCACAGAAGATCACTTTTGCCGGTACGCCCTTAGCGATCAAAGCCTGCTGCATGCCTGACGCTTCATCGTAATTTTTACGTCCGTTGTCGCCACTGACCAGCAACCATTTCACTTTTCCTGCGTGGTACAACTCTGCGGCGGTATCAATACGTCGGGTAAAGTAGCGATTACCCGGTCTCGCCCCCAGCAATAAACCCACGTTACGTGCCGGAACGGCGTTGACATCGCTCCAGGTGAGTTGTTGGCTGGCGTTGACCATTGCCCGATCGGCGATAAAAATCGTCGCGCCTGCTACAAGCAACAATAAACAGGTAATTTTGAGAGTCCGGCGAGAAAAACAAATGCGGCGAAGAAGGCGGGCAAATGCGCGCAGCATGGTCGTTATCCTTAACGATAGAGGGGAGGTCGATTTTAGGCGCTAAAGGAGGAAAAGATAGCGCCTGCGATCATTTTCAGATTTTGGCCTGCTCAAGCGTAAGCTGCGTCAGCCACAGACGGGTGTCGAACTCAAGCTGGTGGTACTGCGGTTCCATATGGCAGCACAACTGATAGAACGCTTTGTTATGTTCTTTCTCTTTCAGATGCGCCAGCTCGTGCACCACAATCATGCGCAAAAACGGTTCTGGCGCGTTGCGAAACACGGTGGCGACGCGGATCTCCGCCTTCGCTTTCAGCTTGCCACCTTGCACACGTGAAACAGCGGTATGTAACCCGAGCGCGTTTTTCAGCACGTGGATCTTATTGTCATACATCACTTTATTGATCGGCGGGGCATTGCGCAGAAACTGATTTTTCAGATCCTGAGTATATTGCCAGAGGGCTTTATCGGTGGCGTAGTTGTGCGTTCCCGGATAGCGTTTTGCCAGCACATCGCCCAGACGCTGTTCATTAATCAGCGTGCGCACCTGGGAAAGTAGCTGCTCGGGATAACCCTGAAGATAAGTAAGATTGCTCATAACCGCCCACGAAAAAGAGAAAAAGGGTATACTCACGCACCCTTTTCAGGGGCAACGTCGAAATTTTATCATTCAGGAGGGCCGATGAGCCACTTAGACAACGGTTTCCGTTCACTGACACTACAACGTTTTCCGGCGACGGATGACGTTAACCCGCTACAGGCGTGGGAAGCGGCGGATGAATATTTGCTGCAACAGTTGGACGATACAGAAATCCGCGGCCCGGTGTTAATCCTGAATGATGCTTTTGGCGCGTTAAGCTGTGCGCTGGCGGAACATAAGCCGTACAACATTGGCGACTCATACATCAGCGAACTGGCGACGCGTGAGAATTTACGCCTCAACGGGATTGATGAGTCGAGCGTGAAGTTCCTCGACAGCACCGCCGACTACCCGCAACAGCCGGGTGTGGTGCTGATCAAAGTGCCGAAAACACTGGCATTGCTGGAACAGCAACTGCGTGCGCTGCGCAAAGTGGTCACGCCGGAAACACGCATTATTGCCGGTGCCAAAGCCCGTGACATTCACACCTCCACGCTGGAACTGTTCGAAAAAGTGCTCGGCCCGACCACCACCACACTGGCATGGAAAAAAGCGCGCCTGATTAATTGCACTTTCAATGAACCGCCGCTGGCCGATGCGCCGCAGACCGTTAGCTGGAAGCTGGAAGGTACTGACTGGACTATCCACAACCATGCGAATGTCTTCTCCCGCACCGGGCTTGATATCGGCGCGCGCTTCTTTATGCAACATCTGCCGGAAAATCTCGAAGGTGAGATTGTCGATCTCGGCTGTGGTAACGGCGTTATTGGCCTGACATTGCTCGATAAAAATCCGCAGGCGAAAGTGGTGTTTGTCGATGAATCGCCGATGGCGGTCGCTTCCAGCCGTTTGAACGTTGAAACCAACATGCCTGAGGCGTTGGATCGCTGCGAGTTTATGATCAACAACGCGCTCTCCGGCGTGGAGCCTTTCCGCTTTAATGCTGTGCTCTGCAACCCGCCGTTTCATCAGCAACATGCGCTGACTGATAACGTCGCCTGGGAGATGTTCCACCACGCCCGCCGCTGCCTGAAAATCAACGGCGAGCTGTATATCGTTGCCAACCGTCACCTGGATTACTTCCATAAACTGAAGAAAATTTTCGGCAACTGCACCACTATTGCGACGAATAATAAATTTGTGGTGCTGAAAGCGGTGAAGCTGGGGCGCCGTCGATAAGATTGGCAGCTACCTGCCAGATAAGGCGTAAACGCCTTATCTGGCCTACGTTCAGCACGTTACCCCCAGGTCGGATAAGACGCGGCAAGCGTCGCATCCGGCACTTCAATGCACGATTTAAATCTCCAGCGCCAGCCGTGTTCCCTGGGCAATTGCCGTCGTGCGTCCAGCTCCATAGCCACATCGCAGCCGCCAATTAAATGCACGGTTTTACCGCTATCAGTCAGCGGTTGCGCCAGCGCGCGGTTTGGCTCCTGACCTGCACAGATCACCACATTGTCCACCGCTAATACCTGCGTTTCGCCATTGATCACCACATGCAGCCCGTCATCGTCGATCTTCTGATAACTTACGCCTGGGATCATTTTCACGCCGCGCGAGAGTAGGGTGGTGCGATGGATCCAGCCCGTAGTTTTGCCCAACCCTTGTCCTGGTTTGCTGGCTTTGCGCTGGAGCATCACAATTTGCCGTGGGCTACGGGGGATCTGCATACCTTGCGGACTCAAACCTCCGGCCTGTTGCAGGCTACTGTCGATCCCCCACTCATTACAGAACTCGGCGATATTCTGGCTAGTGGATTCGCCCGGCTGACTCAAATACATCGCCGTATCAAAACCAATCCCACCACAACCGACGATGGCAACTTTGTTGCCCACCGGCGCTTTGTCGCGCAGGACATCGAGATAACTCAATACCTTCGGGTGATCGATCCCGTCAATGGGCGGAATGCGCGGTACGATCCCGCTGGCGAGGATCGTTTCATCGAACGCCTGTAACTGATCCGCCGTCACGCTGTGATTGAGTTTCAGCGTCACGCCCATCACTTCGATCATCCGGCGGTAGTAGCGCAATGTTTCGTAAAACTCCTCTTTGCCGGGGATCTGTTTGGCGATATTAAACTGCCCGCCGATCTCGCTGTGCGCATCAAACAATGTTACCTGATGCCCACGCGCCGCCGCGTTAATGGCAAACGCCAGCCCAGCAGGTCCCGCACCGACCACCGCCAGATTTTTTTTCTGCATGGCGGGAAGGATCGGCATTTTGGTTTCATGGCAGGCACGAGGATTCACCAGGCACGAGGTGACTTTGCCAACGAAGATCTGATCGAGGCAGGCCTGGTTGCAGCCAATGCAGGTGTTGATCTCATCGGCTCGCCCCGATTGCGCTTTTGACAGCAGCTCGGCATCAGCAAGAAACGGTCGCGCCATCGACACCATATCTGCATCACCGCGTGAGAGAATATCGTCGGCAACCTGCGGATCGTTAATCCGGTTGGTGGTTACCAGCGGCAGCGAGACGTGGCCTTTCAGTTTGCGCGTGACCCAGCTAAATGCGCCGCGCGGCACGGGCGTGGCGATGGTCGGAATCCGCGCTTCATGCCAGCCAATGCCGGTGTTGATAATGGTCGCGCCCGCCGCTTCAATGGCCTGTGCCAGCTCTACCGTTTCTGCAAAAGTCCCGCCGCCTTCTACCAGGTCGAGCATCGACAGTCGGTAGATAATCATGAAGTCGTTGCCAACGCGTTCGCGCACCGCACGCACTACTTCTACGGCAAATCGCATCCGGTTGCGGTAATCGCCGCCCCACAGGTCACTACGCTGATTGGTGCGCAGTGTCAGAAATTCGTTGATCAAATAGCCTTCGGAACCCATCACCTCTACGCCATCGTATCCGGCCTCCCGTGCCAGTTGAGCGCAGCGGGCGAAATCGTCGATCAGTTGCAGGATCTCTTCATGGGTGAGTTCATGAGGAACGAAACGGTTGATGGGGGCCTGCAACGCGGAGGGCGCTACCAGATGCGGCTGGTAGCTGTAGCGTCCGGTATGCAAAATTTGCAGGGCGATTTTGCCGCCTTCCTGATGTACGGCTTCGGTAATGGTGCGATGGTGTGGGATCTGGCTGGCGTCGTTGAGCATTGCGCCACCTTCCATGCCAACGCCTGTTAAATCAGGTGCGATACCGCCGCTGACAATCAACGCCACGCCGTGACGGGCGCGTTCGGCATAAAACGCTGCCAGCCGCTCGGCACCGTCTGGATATTCCTCCAGCCGGTGTGCATTGAGCCCATCAGCACGCGGTTTTTTAACGTGGTAAAACCTAAATCAAGCGGGGCGAACAGCGACGGGTAGCTCATAAAATTGTCCAGTATGTAAAATAATTGTTATGTGGTCGGATGAGTTCTAATTTAGCCGTCGCCGGAGAAAAGGGAAAAGGGGAGTGCGGGGTTTGTGATGGGATTCAAAAAGAATACGCTCGGTGGTAACGCCGGATGCGACGCTTGTCGCGTCTTATCCGGCCTGGGGGATTGCACATGTAGGGCGGATAAGGCGTTCACGCCGCATCCGCCAGCCGTTGCAAATTACTGCTTATGGAAAAAATCGTTATACAACATATACAAATGCGCGGCACTCCAGGAGAAATTCGGTGCCCCTTGCTGTGCGCCGGTCAGCGGATTGTAATTCTCCTGAATTGGGCCATCGGCGGTTAACCCTTTGGCGTGCCGGAAGAACGTATCCGCCAGTTTCAGGGCATCATCGCGATAACCGTAACGCTCCATCCCTTTCAGACCAAACCAGAACTGATCCACCCATACGCGCCCGCGCCAGTAGATATCCGCGCCAAAGGCTGGGTTGGTTAACGCTGCCGTTCCCAGCGGAACAAAGGTGTTGAACTCTTTAGGGTCCAGCATCACCTTCACCACCGCGTCGGCATTGGCCTGCGTTGCCGCACCGTTAAACAGCGGCGACCAGCCTTCCGGCCCTTTACCGCGTTCGACAATCGGTTTGCCCGCGCAGCCGTTCGTCAGCGGTTTATCTTCAATGCGCACGTCATAGTAGAACTGCGTGGTCGGGTCGAACATACAGGTGTTGATGTAGTCCGCGAGCTGCTGTGCCAACTGGCGATAGCGTTTGGCCTCTTCCGGCTTACCGAGGATGGTTGCCATCTCCGCCAGATAATGGTTATCGCTGTACATATAGCTGGCCTGATCCACCGACTCCTGCAATAGCGAGTAGCCCAGCAACGTTCCGTCCTGACTGCGGTTTTCGGCGAATTTCACCGTCCAGTCGCTACGTTTGCCGCCATTAGCGACATATTTATCCAGCTGTTCTTTGTCGATAAAACCAAAGACGGCGGCGTCATCACGCCCCGATTCCCACGACGCAGCGACCTGTGCCGGAATTTCCAGACTATCGTACTGGCCTTTTTCCACCACGCGGGCGTAGTTGTTCAGCCCAGACTGCGTCTCTTCTTTATCGCCTTTTTTCACCGTAAACAGCATCTCGCCGCTCTCGGTGTTGTGGGCTTTATCGCGGGTCGCGCCATATTCCGGCACGCCGTTGCCGTTATGATCGCGGTTACGTAACCACCAGTCGTGATAGGCCACCAGTTTCGGGTACATCTCTGCCAGCCAGGTTTTATCCTGGGTGACGTTATACACTTCCATCACCGACCAGGCGGCAAGGCTGGGTTTGGTATTACGTTCGTTCCAGTTGCCGCCATCGCCGCCACGCTCGGGGCTAAGGTTCCACGCTATCAGGTCGGGGACAAAGCCCACATCCTGCGGACGCACGGTGTCGCCAGGTTGGATCTGCCAGGAGAAGACCGCGCGGATATTCTCTTTGGCGATGTCCGGATTGAAATGCGCCATCGCAAACGCCTGCTTCCAGGTATCCCACGGCCAGGTCTGATTGCCGGAGAACCAGCGCCCGGTCACCGACGGCGTGACGGTGTTATATTTCACCGCCCCGCCAGGCGAGCGCCAGTTACCGTTGAGCGTTTCGATCGCTTTCACCGCGACGCGCGTCTGTTCCGGCGTCGCATCCGGATTGGTTAACCCTTTCTTCAGGTATTCTTCCCAGCGTTGCTGCGAGGCGGTGAGATAAAATGCCGGACGCGCCAGAATATCGCGGATCTGCATTTGCTCTTTGCTAACTTCCTGAGCGGTCAGCAGATGGGAATAGGTGGTATAGAGCGTCGTCGACCCGTTGATATGCGCCTTACTGGTAAAGCGATTGCCGTTGATTTCAGTCTGCACTGGCAGGGATTTATGCACCTGATATTCTGATTCACCGGAGGTCAGCAGATCCCAGGTGGCACGTACTTTGCCAAAGGTGACTTTCAGGCCATCACGAGTGGCGCTGATTTTGCGCTGATAGTCAGGGTACTCGCCAGCAATGGTTTTATCGGAAAGTGGTTTCCCTTCTTTCGCTTCCAGTTTTTCCAGCAGTTCGCCATCCCACACCAGATCCAGCGGTTTATCGCTGGTGATTTTGGTTTCCAGTAGTGATGTGCGCGGCGTGGCGAAGCGCAGAGTCATTTCGACCTGCACATCTTTTGCTATCAGCTTTTGCACCAGCGCGCCGGGAATACTGTATGCCTCCAGCGTGAAGTTGACTTTCTTGCCGTCTTGCAAGACGGTCAGGCGGTCGAAATTGCTGGCCATAAAGTTGATGTACTCTTCCGTCAGCAGCGCAACGCCCGGAAAACCGCCCATGGTATTCGGGCCGTCTGGCAACAGATGACCATGCCAGGCACCGAGATCAAAAAACGGATTAAAACGCTGGTGGTCGTCGTAATCGTAATCCTTCATGTACTGCGGCGCGCCGGTACGGTTAATCACGTTTTTATAATTGTCGGCGTTGGCGGCATGGGCGGAAAAACTTATCAGCAGAGTGCAGGCTACTGGTGTTAAAATAGTTTTGATTTTCATGAGATTACTGTCCTTATTACCAGTAGAAATATTGCATCAGGAAGATTTGGTCGCTGGGATCGTGAGAGGCATTTTTCATGTAGAAGCGGCTATCAAAAGCCGTTGCGAAACGTCCGCCGCCGTATTCGTACCAGATACCAAACTGCATGAAAGAGGTGGTTTCATCGTCAGCGTGGTCAGGGCGATGTTTGGCGTAGGTGTAAGCGGTGGAGAGATAAACGCCCTTTAACGCTTCATACATGGCGCTCACCATCATCCCACTTTCACTTCCCGGTACGTCCAGCCCGTCGGCGCGTCCGGTATGGTGCCAGGCGCGAGCGGCAAAGTTAGGGGTAAGCAGGCCCGTGAGATAGAGTTGGCCTGTGCCGTCGGTGATTTCCAGACCGTTCATCCAGGTGATGCCTTCGGCAAGGTCATACTGGATGTAACCGTTCATCATTGCCGGATAGGTGTATTTGTCGTCGTAGCGATCGTACTTGCCAAAATGTAGCCAGGCTTTGCTTTCGTCATGATGTCCGGCAGGTGTGGCGGTGACGCTATAACGAAAGTTGCCGGTTAAATTCTGCACCTTCAGCGCGGTCATAATGTCGCGGGTATTGGGAATGACGTAGCCCAGATCGGGTGTGAAGTCGCCCCACCATTGCAGGTCATCCAGCGAGGAATCCTGACGCAGACTGAGCATGATTTCGGTGCCATCATTGGTACGATAACCGCCATAGAAACGGTTAATTCCGCCCTCGAAACCACCCCAGCTATGGTCTGGCACCCAGGCATTGCCGTCGTGGTCGGCCTGCACGGTCCAGCCTTCGCCGTAAATCAGGCCGAACCAGGAGTCGTACTTCATCTCCAGGCCACCTTCAATATAGGTGCCGTCGCTGTATTTATGTTTATTCTCACCCTCTAAATCCATATATCCACCAACCCCTAATTCGCCGTAAAAACGAAATGAAGGAGAAGATGTCGAGGTAATTGCGGGTGTTTTTGTGTCGTCATGTTCTGCCGGACGTGCTTCTTCTCCTGCCGCAGAAAAGGCGTAGCAAAACGGCAGAGCAAGTAATGCTCTGCATGGTGCAGTGATTAATTTCATTGTGTTAATCCATGAGCTAAAGAAAAAGTACAGCCTTTTATCGTTGTAATTATAAAAATAGAAAGGCAGAAACTATTTTCCCTCTCCCCATCCAGGAAGAGGGAAAATGCCTGCTCATTTTTTATTAGTCTGCTTAATCAACATTGCTGGCTGGCGTCGCTTCAATATGGCGCTCTTCAGCCGTTAATCCCTTTATATATTTACTGTATTTCCACCACGCAAAGCCGAGGAAGATAACAATACCGCCGACGTTATAAAAAATGATGGTCAGAATATTCGCGCCAGTCGGGAATGTCGAAGCGATAAACCCTACGGCAAATATCGCAATCAGCATTGAAACAATGATAATACCGGTGCGGCGGGAGCCCATACGGAAATCGCGTGGCAGGTGATCTAATTTGGCACGTAAATTCAGATACGCCAGCATGATGAATAACGGCGGAAGCATGGACGCTGCGGCAGTCATATTAATAATGGTATTCATCAGATCCTGCACGGTATTGGAACCGAGCATCGGGATAATCATCAGCGGGATGACGATCAGGAACTGGATCCACGCCGCGCGCGCCGGAACGCCGTTTTCGTTCAGTTCGACGGTTTTCTTACCAAAGATGCCTTCCGGGATTTCGGAGAAGAAAATTTTCACCGGTGTTGCGGTCCACATCAGCAGGGAACCGAACATCGCGGTAAAGGACACCAGACCGACAAAGCGATTCATCAGCGCTTCCGGCAGACCAAAATACGCCGCCATGCCGTGGAATACCTGCACCGATCCGCCAGTAAATTTCAACTCTTTGCTGCTGACGAAGACGTTAATCAGCACCGAGGAGACGGAATACAGCACACCGATAAAAATCCCGGCGAGGATGATCACTTTAACGAACGATTTTGAACCGCCTTTGACGTCATTAACGTACACCGCGACGGACTCCGCGCCACCTGCGGCCATAAAGATCCAGGTGGTAACGCCGAGGAACGCCCAGTTGAAGTTCGGGATCATCGCGTCAACGGTGATCGGATCGGCAGGCTGTACGCCACCAACCAGCGCCGTACCTGCCAGTAAAATGTAGGAGAGCGTTAACAGCAGCATCAGTGTTGAGGTGACGGAGGTGATTGGCCCCAGCATTTTCGCCCCGTTGGTAGAAACCCAGGTGGAGAAGGCGAACAGCACCATACTAATAATAGTGGTGGCAATCGGCGTCATAATATATTCGTAGCCGAGGAAGGCATACGAAGCATAAGCAATAACGCGCGGCAACAGCGAGGTGAAAAAGAACAGGTTTACGAACCAGTAGGTATAGGCAGTAATAAATGCCCAACGTCCGCCCAGCGAACTTTTTACCCACGCGTAGACACCAGCTTCTGAGTTTTTATTTAACGAAACAAATTCTGCGATGATCAGACAGAAGGGAATAAAATAAAAAATCGTCGCGAGGAAAAACATCGGTGCCGAGGCCAGTCCAAGCTCAATATTATTATTGATAACGTTGTTAAAGCTGTAAACGGCGGCAAAAGTCAGCGAGAGCAAGCCGAATTTACCGATTGTATTACGTTTGGTATCAGACATAACACATCTCCGAAAATGAGTAGGGTAGCGGTGGCGGCAAACTCCTTTTGCCGCCGTAGTTGTTATTTGTTATGGAAATAACCATCTTCGATGGTGACTTTGAGAACCACTTTTTTGACCGCGTTATTGCAGATAAACCGATACGCTTCATGGATATCGCAAATAACGATTTGCCCCTCGTGGACCTCTACGGTTTCTCCGCAGCCTTTTAAATATTCACGGTCAGTTTCATCACGATAATATTCCACTACCTGTAATGTCTCTTTCGGCGCATATTCAATTTTTTGCTGCCCTTGCAGGTAGTAATGCACTTCAAAATAGCGACGATGCCCGGTAAATAACGCATCGGTCGCGGAGTCTGTCTCCACGCGGTAAGTCAATGAGTCACCGATAGAGTGGGCGACGCCAGGCTGAATGTTGTCGATATTTTCAATCGCTTCAACGCAGCGTTGCCACTTCTTACCAGAGGCGTAAATCTGGCGGAACTGTTCTAAGTTATCGATGATCCTCATTGCTTATTCTCGCTGTGCAAATTCGTGGAAAAGAACCCTGCGCCGAACTCATACGACGCCAGGCTTTGCGCGGTAGCTTCTCCGCCAGAAACCGGCAGCAACGTAAAGCCGTAGCTGAAGTCACGGAACCAGACGCGCCAGGAGTCCAGCACCTCGCTGCCCCAGGAGTTGGAGCCGAGGCCAAGCAGCTGGTGGTCGAGATTCAGGGTGATGTCATCACTGCGCTGCAGCTCGTTACAGTGCTGGGCAGCGTGGATGTTTTCCTGGGTATAGTGCCAGGCGCTGAAGTTAATTGGGCGCTGCGGAACCACCAGCAGACCGTTGCCGTGGCGGTTAGTCAGTGCCGTCCAGCGGACATGCTGACGGTTGCCGTTGTTCTGCGGGAAGGGATAATTCTCGAACATGGCATCGACGGTGCTGCGCCAGATATCGATGATGTTAGCCTGCTGGCTGTCGGCGTAGTTTTCGCCCGGTCCACGACCGTAATACGCCACCTGATCGTATTCGCCGTTAATCCCCATGGTGAAACCGATGCACGGAATGATGTGCGGATAGTCGCCGTAACGCTCGCCGGAAAGCGCCACGTTAACCTGGCCATCGGCAGCGATGCGCCAGATGTAGGTGCAGCGCATCCCGAAGTCAAACACCGGCGGTGCTATAACCGTGCGGCTGATGATCAACACTTCACCATCGCTCTGTTCTACGGCAAAGTCGCGCAAATGTTCCTGCATGATCTGCAAATGATTCGGTTGCCACAGCCCTTCGTACTCCTGCTTGTGGTTGTCGATCATTGGCTTGAAGAAGTTGATCTTTGGCTCGCGGGTCAGCAGCGACTCGCCATTCACCTGCCAGGATGTCGGTTTGCCACTCATTTTTGAGAAGGTGATCGCGAAGTTGTAGCCGCGAACGGTGCAGCTCAAACGATCGTCTTCCAGCGTCAGCGGACGCGCATTATTTGGTGCGAAAGGCACTGGCTGCGCGGTGTTTTCCTTCAGCGGGAACTGATAAGTGGCGATAGAATGCCCGGCTTCGCTGTAGCGGGTGCGGGAATCTTTGGTCACCGTAATGTTGAGGAACGCTTCGCGGGCGTCCAGTTGCGGCAGCGTGATCTGCAAGGGGGCTTCGCTGTTCGGCGCAACGTCGCGCAATTTAATCTGCTGCGTCGCGAGCGTTTCACCTTCGGCGCGCACCTCTGCGTGCAGGGTGTAGTCATCAAGCGTGGTAAACCACAGTTTATTTTCGACTTTCAGCTCGCCGCGAGTCAGATCCAGCGCGTGGATTTTTACCGGTGCGATAACCTGTTTGTACTCTTTCAGGCCTGGTCCCGGCGTCTGATCGGAATAGATCAAACCATCAAGACAGAAGTTATAGTTGTTGGGATAGTCGCCGTAGTCGCCGCCGAATTTATACCAGACATTGCCGTTGTCATCCTGCGCCTGGATCCCGTGGTCGCACCATTCCCAGACATAATGTCCCTGAATGCAATCGTGCTTGTAGAAGACGTTCTGGTATTCCGTCAGCCCGCCCGGTCCGTTCCCCATCGCATGAGCATATTCACAGATGATGCGCGGCTTCGGATGCGGGTATTCACCAAACTCATTCATCAGCGGCACGCGGGTGTACATGGTGGAAATAATATCGACCACTTCAGCATCGCGATCTTCTTCGTAATGCACCAGTCGCGTGTCATCCAGCGCCTTCGCTGCGTGGTACATCGCGCGGATGTTACAGCCATAGCCGGACTCGTTGCCCAGCGACCAGATGATGATCGACGGATGGTTTTTCTGCGCGTGAATATGGCGAACAATGCGCTCGACGTAGACTTTTTCCCACTGCGGATCGTCGGTAATACGGCTGATATCGCCGACATTAGCAAAGCCGTGCGATTCGACGTCGGTTTCCGCCATCACAAACAAGCCGTAGATATCACACAGTTCGTAAAAACGCGGATCGTTCGGGTAGTGAGCGGTACGCACGGAGTTGATGTTGTGCTGCTTCATCAACTGGAGATCTTTCTCGACGCGATCCATTCCAACGGCGCGGCCTTTGCGATGATCGTTGTCGTGACGGTTGACGCCGTGCAGCATCACATAACGGTTATTGATCCAGAACAGACCGTCGCGCACTTTGATATCACGGAAGCCAACGCGTTGTGGCACCACTTCCAGAACGTTGCCGTCGGCGTCTTTTAGCGTCATGACCAGATGGTAAAGATAAGGGGATTCAGCTGACCATTGCTGCGGCTGTTCGACAGTAAAAGCAAAGCTGGCGCTGGTCAGTTTTTCAATTGCCAAATGATCAATGGCGCTGCTGTGCACCACGCGTTCCCCATCAAACAGGGTATATTCCAGCGTCGTTACGACAGGGGAGGCGGCGAGATTTTCCAGCACCACTTCGCAGGAAAGCGTGGCATCGCAATAGGCTTCGTCAAAGTCGGTACGAACGGTGAAATCGTTAATATGCGTGAGTTGTTTTCCGATCAGATAAACATCGCGGAAGATCCCCGCCGACCACCACATATCCTGGTCTTCCACGTAGGTAGAGTCCGCCCACTGCATCACGCGCACACACAACAGGTTGTCGCCGGTTTTAACCATCGCGCTGATGTCAAACTCTGCGGTCAGGCGACTGCCCTTGCTGAACCCCACATACTGACCGTTAACATAGACTTCAAAATAGGTTTCGACGCCGTCAAATTTAATCAGCGTCTGTTTACCCTGCCAGCCGTCGCTGAGGGTGAAAATACGTTGATAGGCACCGGTTGGGTTATCGCTGGGGACAAACGGCACATCGATGGGGAACGGAAAACCTTCGTCGGTATATTGCAGTTTGCCGTGACCTTCCATTTGCCACATGGCGGGGACGGTAATATGCCCCCAGTCAGCCATTAACTCAGAGGTGAAGGCTTCAGGCACTTGCAGCGGATGGTCAAAAAAGTGGAAATTCCACTGACCGCTTAAGGGCAGAAACAGGCTGCTGGTTTCACGGGCAAAGGTACGCGCCTGCGCAACAGAGTCATATGAAAAAAAGTACGCACGCGGAGCAAGTCGGTTTTCGTGGGTGAGCTGAATGTTTTCCCAGCGATTCATAGGGCCTCCCGGTAGAGAGAAATCGGAACCATTCATGGTGATGGTAGTTTGTGTAATTGTTGGGGAGTTTAGTAAAATTTTTACTAAAAAGTAGCAGGTAAATGCATTTACTTTAACTGGATCACGAAAATAAACGGCAGCACTGTCCGGCAAAAACGATTGCCGGACAGTGTGTAAGGAGATTTAACGGGTCGTGCCGCGCAGTTTTAATTTGCTGGGAACGAAGACTAACAGCGGCAGCGCGCGACCATCGCGGGCTTTTTCATACACCAGGTTAACGCCCTGGCTTCCCATCATCTCGGAATGGATGCGCACGGTGGAGAGCGGCGGAAAGGTAAATCGCGCGGTGGGGATGTCGTTCACGCTGATAAGCGAAATATCCTGTGGGATGTTCAGGCCACGTTCATGAATTGCCCGCAGTACGCCGATAGCAATGGAATCGGAAGCAACAAACAGTGCCTTCGGATAGTCTTCCTGCGCCAGCATCTGTTTTGCCAGTTCATAGCCCGACGAACTGGAAAAACCGCCGCGCCAGATATCCTCTTCGCGTACCACTTGTTTCAGTCGGCCATATTCCGCAAAGGCGACCTCACGAATATCCGCCTTGCCCGGCTCATCTTCACCGCCAATAAAACCAATGCGATTAACGCCCTGAACGATATAGAAGTCGATGATTTCTTTACTGATGCGTGCCAGATCGATATCTACCGCATCGTAATTACTGCCGGGTTCGTGAAAGTCGATAAAACAGATATTGTCGGTCAACGCGCCGGCGGCGGCGCGCAGGGCAGGCGTGGGTTTGCCGACAATTAAAATACCGGTGACGTTTTTAATGTCCGGCAATCCGTTGTGTTCATAACAGTTGGTGAGCTCGATGCCCAGCTTTTCGCACTGGGTTTCAATGCCGTGGCGGATCGCCAGATAGTAAGGATCGTTGATCTCCAGCTCCTGTTGGTAGCTGTAGATAGCCAGAATATGGTGTTGGTTGACTGCGCCTGTCAGTAGTTTACGGGCGCTACTGGTCTTGTACTCCAGCTTTTCGGCGATCTCGAGAATGCGATGTTTCGTCTCTTCTTTCACATTCAATGTCGGATCGTCATTTAAGACCCTGGATACTGTCGCCAGGGATACGCCAGCTTCGATTGCGATGTCTTTTAGTGTTGCCATGTTTACCTTTTTTACTTTCCCTGATGTGCGCTTCCATTGTAGAGGAAGTGCTTATCGGGTCACCTGTTTTCAGTAAATAAAGCGCGTTTCTTTGACGCTGTAACGGTAACACAGCGGCTTGCGAATGTGATCACGCCTGCATTCTCCATTTTTAGCCTACAGGATTGAGAAAAACTTTTGCTATAGTTTAGTAAAATTTTACTCGAAGGGAGAAAGCAATGGAAACCGTGGCTTACGCTGATTTTGCACGTCTGGAAATGCGCGTCGGAAAGATTGTGGAAGTGAAACGCCATGAAAACGCCGACAAGCTGTACATCGTACAGGTTGATGTGGGGGAAAAAACGCTGCAAACCGTGACCAGCCTGGTGCCGTACTACAGCGAAGAAGAGCTGATGGGGAAAACGGTGGTGGTCTTGTGCAATCTGCAAAAAGCGAAAATGCGCGGTGAAACGTCGGAATGCATGCTGTTGTGTGCGGAAACCGATGACGGCAGTGAAAGCGTGCTGTTAACGCCGGAGCGGATGATGCCTGCGGGCGTACGTATCGTATAAAAAGATCGGATGGCGACGTCGTATCGCCATCCGATTTGATATTACGCTTCTTCGACACTGACTCGCATGGCCGCCAGCGCCTTACGCGCCGCTTTGATCACCAGTTCACACTGTTCAATGGTCAGTGTCAGTGGCGGTTCAATGCGGATCGTTTTGGCGTTATTGAGCGTTCCGGCCACCAGTACGCGCTGGCGGAACATCTCGCTGGCAAAGTTATAGCCGATTTCGTTATCAACAAACTCAATCGCCATCAACATCCCTTTACCACGCGCTTCCTGTACCAGATCGGGATATTCCCGCGCCAGTTGACGGAAACCGTCCAGCAACATATCGCCTTTTTGTTCAGCCTGAGCCGGTAAGTTCTGCTCCAGCAACACATTGATGGTCGCCAGCGCCGCCGCACAGGCCAGCGGGTTGCCGCCAAAGGTGGTGGTATGCAGGAACGGGTTGTCGAACAGGACTGAGAACACCTCTTCAGTAGCGATGGTTGCGCCAATCGGCATCACGCCGCCGCCGAGCGCTTTGGCAAGGCAGAGGATATCCGGCTGTACGTTCTCATGCTCGCAGGCGAACATCTTGCCCGTGCGCCCCATACCGGTTTGTACTTCATCGAGGATCATCAGTGCGCCGAACTCATCGCACAGCTTACGCACGGCGGTGAGATAGCCTGGCGGCGGCAGAATTACGCCACCTTCACCCTGAATCGGTTCGAGGATCACTGCAGCAACATCATCACCGGTTTTTTGGCACTCGCTAAGGGCCGTGCGCATAGCTTCGATATTGCCAAACGGGACATGACGGAACCCTGGCAGCAGTGGCATAAACGGTTTGCGGAAGGTCGATTTCGCCGTGGCCGACAGCGCGCCAAGTGATTTACCGTGGAACGCGCCGCTGGTGGCAATAAAAGTAAACTTGCCGCGCGGTGACTGGTAAGCCTTCGCCAGCTTCAGCGCTGCTTCAACGGACTCGGTGCCGCTATTACAGAAGAAGCTGTATTTCAGTTTACCTGGCGTTAGCGCAGCAAGGGTTTTCGCCAGCATCGCCCGTAACGGATCAAGCAGCTCCTGGCTGTGCAGCGGTTGTTTCGCAAGTTGATTCTGTACGGCGGAAACCACAACTGGATTACGGTGCCCCACGTTGAAAATTCCAAAACCTCCCAGGCAGTCGATAAACTCCTGTCCCTGGGTGTCGACAAGCGTATTTAAACCTCCCGCTTGCCACTCTACGGCTCCGTAATCCCCGCCAGCGGTAACAGATTTGCGATACTCTAAAAACCCCGGATTGACATGCTCTTTGAAGTATTCAATCACCTCCCGGTTAAGTGCTTTCATCTCCTCATGATCCAGCGTTCGCTTTTCAATGAGATTCAGGGCGTGGGCGCTGCACGCTAAAGCCGATGCGCTCGAAGGTAACCTGTTCAAAATATGCTCCGGAGGCTCGCGTATCACATGATACCGATTTAAGTATTGCAGGGATTGCGCCACTCCGGCTGCGATCGCGAAAATCGGGATAAACACAAATTACATTATCATTTGCGTAACATTTAATGCTAAATGTTAACTGTTGTCGTTATTTTGTACGATTTTATCGGGGGGGAATTTTGCGATCGCTGTGCAAATGCATTCTTTCAGGGCAATAAATGCCGGATTTTTGGGCAAGATAATTAACGTTCTCGGATAATAACAGAATGAAAGTATTTTAAATCAAGGGATTAGGTTTTGTGCTTTAGTTGCAAATTGCGATCTAAATCAAATTAAAGTGCTAAAGATAACCGCGCCGGGGCCGACATAACTTCCGACAAGAAGTTAACAACCATATAACCTGCACAGGACGCGATTATGTCTTCTCATCCGTATGTCACCCAGCAAAATACCCCGCTGGCTGACGATACTACCCTGATGTCCACTACCGATCTGCAAAGCTATATCACCCACGCCAATGATTCTTTCGTGCAAGTGAGCGGCTATACCTTGCAGGAGTTACAGGGCCAGCCGCACAACATGGTGCGTCACCCGGATATGCCAAAAGCGGCGTTTGCGGATATGTGGTACACCCTGAAAAAAGGGGAACCCTGGAGCGGCATCGTGAAAAATCGCCGCAAAAATGGCGACCATTATTGGATACGGGCGAATGCGGTGCCGATGGTGCGCGAGGGCAAAATCAGTGGCTATATGTCGATTCGCTCCCGGGCGACGGATGAAGAAATCGCGGCGGTGGAGCCGCTGTATAAGGCGCTGAACGCTGGACGTACCAATAAACGTATTCATAAAGGCCTGGTGGTGCGTAAAGGCTGGCTGGGTAAACTGCCTTCATTACCGCTTCGCTGGCGAGTGCGTGGAGTGATGACACTGATGTTTATCGTGCTGGCGGCCATGCTCTGGTTTGCCGCTGTGCCGGTGGTGACGTATTTCCTCTGTGCGTTAGTGATGTTGTTGGGAAATGCCTGTTTTGAATGGCAAATTGTACGCCCGATAGAAAATGTCGCCAGCCAGGCACTGAAGGTGGCGACCGGAGAACGTAATAGTGTTGAGCATTTGAATCGCAGCGATGAGCTGGGGCTGACATTACGCGCGGTAGGGCAGCTTGGCCTGATGTGTCGCTGGTTGATTAATGATGTCTCAAGCCAGGTTTCCAGCGTCAGAAACGGTAGTGAGACGCTGGCAAAAGGCACAGATGAACTGAACGAGCATACTCAGCAGACGGTTGATAACGTTCAGCAAACGGTGGCGACCATGAACCAGATGGCGGCGTCGGTGAAACAGAACTCAGCCACAGCATCGGCTGCCGATAAACTTTCTATCACCGCCAGTAATGCGGCTGTGCAGGGCGGGGAAGCGATGACCACGGTGATCAAGACGATGGACGATATCGCCGACAGTACCCAGCGCATTGGCACCATTACTTCGCTGATTAACGATATTGCGTTTCAGACCAATATTCTCGCCCTGAATGCGGCGGTGGAAGCGGCGCGTGCCGGCGAACAGGGCAAAGGTTTTGCAGTGGTGGCAGGGGAAGTGCGTCATTTAGCCAGCCGCAGCGCCAATGCTGCCAACGATATCCGCAAGCTGATTGATGCCAGTGCTGATAAGGTACAATCCGGTTCGCAGCAGGTACACGCCGCCGGACGGACGATGGATGATATTGTGGCGCAGGTAAAAAACGTCACGCAGTTGATCGCCCAGATTAGCCATTCAACGCTGGAACAGGCCGATGGGCTTTCCAGCCTGACCCGTGCGGTGGATGAGCTTAACCTGATCACGCAGAAAAACGCCGAGTTGGTGGAAGAGAGTGCGCAGGTGTCGGCGATGGTGAAACACCGCGCCAGCCGACTGGAAGACGCGGTGACGGTGCTGCATTAATCGGTATGCCGCATCCGGCGGTTGGAGCACGATGCCTGATGCGATGCTGGCGCATCTTATCAGGCCTACGGGGTGTGTAGGCGGATAAGGCGTTCACGCCGCATCCGGCAATCGGTGATTAATCCAGTTGCGTAATATCAAACGCGGCGCGGTCGATCACCGCAATGATCTTTTTTATCTGCGCGTCGCTGATGTCGCTCTGATTGACGCGTAAATCCAGCACCGCTTTAAAATTATCCAGCGCTCGCTTCATTTGCGGGTTCTGGCGCAGCGCCGCACCAACGCAACGCGCTTTGATGCGTTCTTCAATCATCTCCACCTGTTCGCGGTTTTCTTCCAGCCACTGCGCGCCCTGTTCGGTCAACGCAATCTGCTTCTTACCGCCTTCCTCTTCGCGGATGGTAATCAGCGACTGCTCCTGCAGAAAATCCAGCGTCGGGTAGATGACGCCCGGGCTTGGGGTGTAATTCCCCTGGGTCAGATTCTCAATCGCTTTAATCAACTCGTAACCGTGGCTGTCATCGCGCGAGAGAATATCCAGAATCACCAGACGCAATTCACCGTGACCAAAGAAACGCTGCCGACGACCGCCGCCGCGACCGTGGCGACCACCACAGCATTGACCGTGTTCATGCTGGTGACCGTGTCCGCAGTGCTCGTGATCTGACTTCTCACCTTTGCAGCAGCCTTCATGGCGTGGCTGGCCTTCATGTTTACAACACCCTTCGTGATGATGGCTCATATCAGCCTCCTTTTGCTTAATTAGATATATCTAATTTATATCTGATGTGAGAGTTCTTGCAAGTGTAAAAATGA
The DNA here is from genome assembly GCF_005845405.1 of Escherichia sp. E4930. Taxonomy (NCBI): domain Bacteria; kingdom Pseudomonadati; phylum Pseudomonadota; class Gammaproteobacteria; order Enterobacterales; family Enterobacteriaceae; genus Escherichia; species Escherichia sp. E4930. Next base: position 73,972 of record NZ_VCDZ01000015.1, read on the forward strand.
TTTTTAAACGCAGATGTACTCAACATCCAGGCCGGATAAGGCGTTCACGCCGCATCCGGCAGCCTTGCTATGGCGCTGAATGCCTTCACATACTTCAGATATATCAGTTCTACAAATCGCTTGCATTTATCATGATTAACAATCATTATCATTTGCGAAATTTATTTAGATATATCTGATTACCATCACGAAGGCGATAACAATGAATAACTCCCCCCGCTACCCGCAGCGCGTTCGCAATGATCTGCGCTTCCGTGAACTGACTGTGTTACGTGTTGAGCGCATCAGCGCTGGTTTTCAGCGCATTGTCCTCGGCGGCGAGGCGCTGGACGGCTTTACGTCGCGCGGCTTTGACGATCACAGCAAACTCTTCTTTCCTCAATCTGACGCTCACTTTGTGCCGCCAACGGTAACGGAAGAGGGGATCGTCTGGCCGGAAGGACCACGCCCACCGTCGCGTGACTATACGCCGCTGTATGACGAACAACGCCATGAACTGGCGATCGATTTCTTTATTCACGAAGGCGGCGTCGCCAGCGGCTGGGCGATGCAGGCGCAACCGGGCGATAAACTCACGGTGGCAGGTCCGCGCGGTTCGCTGTTGGTGCCAGAGGATTACGCGTATCAGTTGTATGTCTGCGATGAGTCCGGGATGCCCGCACTGCGCCGCCGCCTGGAAACGTTGAGCAAACTTGCCGTTAAACCGCAAGTTACCGCGCTGGTCAGCGTGCGGGATAACGCCTGTCAGGATTATCTTGCGCACCTTGATGGTTTTAATATCGAATGGTTGGCGCATGATGAGCAGGCGGTAGATGCGCGTCTGGCGCAGATGCAAATCCCTGCCGATGATTACTTCATCTGGATAACCGGCGAAGGCAAAGTCGTTAAGAATTTAAGCCGTCGCTTTGAAGCGGAACAGTATGACCCTCAACGGGTACGCGCAGCGGCTTACTGGCACGCGAAGTAATTGCTTTCCATATCAAAAAAGCAAAAAGGCTGACGATTTCTCGTCAGCCTTTACTGTATCTGGTGGCCCCTGCTGGACTTGAACCAGCGACCAAGCGATTATGAGTCGCCTGCTCTAACCACTGAGCTAAGGGGCCATGGTAGCGGATTATAAAGTAACTCCGTGTCGCAATCCAGCCATTACCGCGCGCCTGCTGTTTTTATAAACAATGTGTTTTCAATTCGTTATACTTTCCCCAGGTTGTGTTGTTCAGGGGTTAATATGGTTGAAGATATTATTGCACCAGGGTTGCGCGTGGTGTTTTGCGGCATCAATCCGGGGCTTTCATCTGCGGATACTGGCTTTCCTTTTGCTCATCCGGCGAACCGTTTCTGGAAGGTGATTTATCAGGCCGGGTTTACTGACAGACAGTTGAAGCCGCAGGAGGCGCAGCATCTGCTGGATTATCGTTGTGGCGTCACCAAACTGGTTGACCGTCCAACGGTGCAAGCCAATGAAGTGTCAAAGCTGGAGATGCACGCAGGCGGGCGTAAGCTGATTGAAAAAATTGAAGATTATCAGCCTCAGGCGTTGGCGATTCTGGGCAAACAGGCCTATGAGCAAGGATTCAGCCAGCGCGGCGCACAGTGGGGGAAACAAACGCTCACTATTGGTTCGACGCAGATTTGGGTACTGCCAAATCCCAGCGGTTTAAGTCGCGTTTCTCTGGAAAAGCTGGTGGAGGCGTATCGGGAACTGGACCAGGCACTGGTGGTGCGTGGGCGATAAAAAACGCCACCGAAAAGGTGGCGTTTGTGCAAAGAGACAAGTGCCGGGTGCGGCGGAAACGCTTTATCCGGCTACCGATTAATCGTCCAGGAAGCTACGCAGCACTTCAGAACGGCTCGGGTGACGCAGTTTGCGCAGCGCCTTCGCTTCGATCTGACGGATACGTTCGCGGGTAACGTCGAACTGTTTACCCACTTCTTCCAGCGTATGGTCGGTGTTCATGTCGATACCAAAACGCATACGCAGAACTTTCGCTTCACGCGCGGTCAGGCCAGCCAGCACGTCGTGCGTTGCCGCACGCAGGCTTTCGGTGGTCGCAGAATCCAGCGGCAGCTCGAGGGTGGTATCCTCGATGAAATCCCCCAGATGCGAATCTTCATCATCACCGATCGGCGTTTCCATGGAGATTGGCTCTTTGGCGATCTTCAGCACTTTGCGGATCTTGTCTTCCGGCATCAGCATACGTTCAGCCAGTTCTTCCGGCGTCGGCTCGCGGCCCATCTCTTGCAGCATCTGACGAGAAATACGGTTGAGCTTGTTGATAGTCTCAATCATATGCACCGGAATACGAATGGTGCGCGCCTGATCCGCGATAGAACGGGTGATCGCCTGACGGATCCACCAGGTTGCGTAGGTGGAGAACTTGTAACCACGGCGGTATTCGAATTTATCAACCGCTTTCATCAGACCGATGTTGCCTTCCTGAATCAGGTCAAGGAACTGCAAGCCACGGTTGGTGTATTTCTTGGCGATAGAAATAACCAGACGTAAGTTCGCTTCAACCATCTCTTTCTTCGCACGGCGGGCTTTCGCTTCACCGATGGACATGCGACGGTTGATATCTTTAACCTGCTCGATAGTCAGGCCGGTTTCTTCTTCAATCTGCTGCAGTTTCTGCAGGGCGCGATGTACTTCTTCAGAGACATCGTGCAGTTTTTCCGACCACGGCTTGTTCATCGCAATTGCCGCATTGAACCAGGTATCGCTGGTTTCATTGCCGGTAAACAGGGTGATGAAGTTTTTCTTCGGCATTTTGCACTGTTCAACGCAGAGCTTCATGATCAGACGTTCTTGCGTACGAACGCGGTCCATCATGACGCGCATGCTGTTGACCAGGTAGTCAAACTGCTTCGGCACCAGGCGGAACTGTTTGAATACTTCAGACAGTTTCAGGATCTCTTCCTGAGCGGCTGCATGGCTACGGCCTTTCGCTTTGATGGTGTCACGCGTTACAACGTACTGAGCGCGCAGTTCCGCAAATTTTTCACGAGCCAGTTCCGGGTCGATGCTGTTGTCATCGTCGGCGGTATCGTCGTCAGCATCTTCTTCGTCTTCATCTTCGTCATCGTCCAGATCTTCCTGGGAAAGCTCAGAGCCGACGTGAGTGGCGGTTGGTGCCAGATCTTCTTCTGCGTTCGGGTCAACAAAGCCGGTGATCAGATCGGACAGACGCGCTTCTTCTGCTTCCACACGATCGTACTGTTCCAGCAGATAGGTGATCGCTTCCGGGTATTCAGCAACGGAGCATTGAACCTGGTTGATCCCGTCTTCAATACGTTTAGCGATGTCAATTTCGCCTTCGCGGGTCAACAGTTCAACGGTGCCCATTTCACGCATGTACATGCGTACCGGGTCAGTCGTGCGCCCGATTTCAGATTCCACGCTGGAAAGCACCTGCGCGGCGGCTTCGGCAGCATCTTCGTCCGCGGTGTTTTCAGCCAGCATCAGATCATCGGCATCCGGTGCTTCTTCCATCACCTGAATGCCCATGTCGTTGATCATTTGGATGATGTCTTCGATCTGATCTGAATCGACGATATCTTCCGGCAGATGGTCATTGACCTCGGCATAGGTCAGATAGCCTTGCTCCTTACCACGGGTGACAAGAAGTTTCAGCTGTGACTGCGGGTTTTGCTCCATAAGACGGTATCCACACTTATTTCATGAGGTTGGTGTTGGGCGATTGACCCGATGTCCTTCAGGTGTTAACGCTGAAATCCAACGGCTGTTTACCGCCAACGATAATTACGAGGGCGTACTTATATATTTGCCGCTGCCTCTCAGTGCGGCTGTCGGGGGCTCCCCGATCGCTATTCGGCACTTAAGCCGTTAAATCACTTTTTCGCCAGTTCCTGGTTCAATGTCCAGAGTTCCAGGCGTTCTTCGTTGCTTAAACCATGCGTGCGCTCACGAGCGATTAACTCTTCCTGACGCAGTTCAAGCAGCGAATCAAACATATGGTTGAGTGAGTCGGTGAAGGTTTGCTCAGCAATATTCTTATCTGCTATATCGTCCCACATCGACAGTTTTTCAAGGGTGGCAGCATTATTTGTACCACGATAGTGCTCTAAAAGTTGCCCGGTGGTCAGACCTGGCTGAGAGAGACAAGTGTTGACCAGTTCTCTGAATAAGCCAAGTCCAGGGAGCTTATTTTCATCCAGATTCTCAAGCGGCGGGACCAACGTCGCTAATTCTGGATTTTGCACCAGCAACCCTATAAGTATACGCATGGTCGTGCGTTTTAGCTGCGGAACAGGACGAGAAACGCCGCTCTCTGCCGCTTTTGGCATTAATCGTTCAAGCTGGCTGTCATCAAGTATGCCTAACTTATTGCCTAATTCCTGACGAAGATATATTCGCAGCGTTTCGCCCGGCACCTGTGAAATCAGCGGTAGCGCCAGGGTACTTAAGCGCGCGCGTCCGTCAGGGGTACTCAGATCAACCTGCGGCATCAGGCTGTTAAACAGAAATGCGGAGAGCGGCATCGCCTGCTCCATCCGCGCTTCAAACGCCTCTTTACCTTCTTTTCGTACCAGCGTGTCAGGGTCTTCGCCATCAGGCAAAAACATAAAACGTAGCTGACGACCGTCTGTCATGTAAGGCAGCGCCGTTTCCAGCGCTCGCCAGGCGGCATCGCGACCTGCGCGGTCGCCGTCATAACAGCAAATGACATTGTTGGTTGCGCGGAATAACAGCTGTATGTGATCGGCAGTGGTTGACGTACCCAGCGACGCAACGGCGTAATTAATGCCGTATTGCGCCAGCGCCACCACGTCCATATAGCCTTCGACCACAAGCAGACGATTGGGTTCAGCGTTATCCTGCTGCGCCTCATAAAGACCGTAAAGCTGGCGGCCTTTATGGAAAATGTCCGTTTCCGGCGAGTTCAGGTATTTAGGGGTATCGTTGCCCAGCACGCGCCCGCCAAAACCAATCACCCGACCGCGTTTATCGCGAATAGGGAACATCACCCGCTCGCGGAAACGATCGTAACTGCGACCCTGATCGTTAGTGACCAACATGCCCGCATCAATCAATGACTGGCGATTTTCTGGATTGCCGCCAAACCGTTTCAGGACGTTGTCCCAGCCGGGGGGCGCAAAACCAATCGCAAAGCGGGCGATAACCTCGTGGCTTAATCCGCGTTTTTCCAGATACTGGCGCGCAGACATAGCAACAGGTTGCTGTAAAGATTGTTGGTAAAACGTATTCAGACCGTCCATCAACTGATAAAGCGTTTGCCGTTGATGGCGCTCGATCTGGCTGGGGCCGCTGCCTGCTTCAAATGGCACTTCAAGATTGTGCATTGCAGCCAGCTCTTCGACCGTTTCGACGAACTCGAGCTTGTCGTAGTTCATCAGGAAGTCGATCGCGTTGCCGTGCGCGCCACATCCAAAGCAGTGGTAAAACTGTTTCTCACCGTTAACGGTGAATGACGGGGTTTTCTCGTTGTGGAATGGACAACACGCGTGAAAATTCTTGCCCTGCTTTTTCAGCTTCACACGGGCATCGATCAGATCGACGATGTCGGTGCGTGCCAGCAGATCATTAATGAATACGCGTGGGATTCGTCCAGCCATAGGCCCCGATTTTTAGCAATTCATAAACGAAAATAAGCCGCGCATTCCTTTCGGAAGCACGGCCTTACAACTACAACTCGGTCTGATCGGAGAGCAACGCTCTCGGGGAATTAGTACAGACGAGTGCGGCGTGCGTTTTCGCGAGCCAGTTTCTTCGCGTGACGTTTCACTGCAGAAGCTTTAGCGCGCTTACGTTCGGTAGTCGGTTTTTCATAGAACTCACGACGACGAACTTCCGCCAGAACACCTGCTTTTTCGCAGGAACGCTTGAAGCGACGCAGAGCTACGTCGAACGGCTCGTTTTCACGTACTTTAATTACCGGCATGTGCCTCTCACCTTTGATTAATTCGGTTTGCCGCTGGCATCAACGCCAGCTTATTTCAAAATGGTGCGGAATTTTACTGCAATTGCTGCTGCTTTGTAAAGCACCGCGGCCTCTTTTGAAAGGGACTTTTATAAGGGTGGGGAGTATACACGAGGCTTTATCCAGGGGCGAACAAAGTTTTACATCAACCCGCATTGGTCCTACACTGCGCGGTAATAAAGCGAGGTAAAACAAGTCATGCGTGTACTGGGTATTGAAACTTCCTGCGATGAAACTGGCATCGCCATTTACGACGATGAAAAAGGTTTGTTAGCCAACCAATTGTATAGTCAGGTGAAATTGCACGCTGACTACGGCGGTGTAGTGCCTGAACTGGCTTCCCGCGATCACGTGCGTAAAACCGTACCGTTGATCCAGGCAGCGCTGAAGGAGTCTGGTTTAACGGCAAAAGACATTGACGCTGTGGCCTATACCGCAGGTCCTGGATTAGTCGGCGCGCTGCTGGTTGGCGCGACCGTGGGGCGTTCTCTGGCGTTTGCCTGGGACGTTCCGGCGATCCCGGTACACCATATGGAAGGGCATCTGTTAGCGCCGATGCTGGAAGATAACCCGCCAGAATTTCCGTTTGTCGCGCTGTTGGTTTCCGGCGGTCATACGCAGTTAATCAGCGTGACTGGCATTGGTCAGTACGAGCTGCTCGGCGAGTCTATCGATGATGCCGCCGGGGAAGCGTTTGATAAAACTGCAAAGCTGCTGGGGCTGGATTATCCTGGCGGACCGTTACTGTCGAAAATGGCGGCTCAGGGTACAGCCGGACGCTTTGTCTTCCCGCGTCCGATGACCGACCGTCCGGGGCTGGATTTCAGCTTCTCTGGTCTGAAAACCTTCGCGGCAAATACCATTCGTGACAACGGCACCGACGACCAGACGCGTGCTGATATCGCCCGCGCCTTTGAAGATGCGGTGGTCGATACGCTGATGATTAAGTGTAAGCGTGCGCTGGATCAGACGGGCTTTAAGCGACTGGTCATGGCCGGCGGCGTGAGTGCTAACCGCACGCTGCGGGCGAAACTGGCGGAAATGATGAAAAAGCGTCGCGGTGAAGTGTTCTATGCGCGTCCGGAATTTTGTACGGATAACGGCGCGATGATCGCCTATGCCGGAATGGTGCGGTTTAAAGCAGGCGCGACGGCGGATCTCGGCGTTAGCGTGCGTCCGCGCTGGCCGCTGGCAGAGTTACCGGCTGCGTAAAACTATCAGGTGCCGGAGAGCAATTTCCGGCACCGTCCTCACTTAAAGCAACACCACGGGCATCCACAGTAAGCCGGTAATCACCAGCAACACGAGGAATATCAGCCCAAAAATCGCCCCCAGTCGCCAGTAATCCACCGTTGGCAGATAACCACTACCGTAGTAAATCGGACTGGGTCCGGTGGCGTATGGTGTAAGAATGCTCCCCAGACCAATTGCCGCGCCAACCATCAAGCAGAACACCGGCAGCGGGATTTCCGGCATCGCCAGCGCGGCGGCAATCATCATCGGTGCGAGAGCAGAGGTATACGCCGTAGCACTGGCAAAAAAGTAGCGCAGCAGATAAAACACCACAATCAACGCCACCATCACCATCGTCGGCGAATAACCGCTTAAGCTGCCTGCTAACAGTTTGCCAAACCAGCTAATAAAACCGGTGTTGTTGAGTCCGGTAGCGAGGGTGATAAGCGAGGCCAGCCAGAAGAAAACGTTCCACGCCGCTTTATTACTGACAATATCGTCCCAGCAGATAATGCGCAGAAGCAGCATCAGTGCTACCACGCTGTAACCGACCATCGCGGCATCGATATAATCACCGCCGAAAATCCACAGCACCAGCGCGCCTACCATCAGCCCCAGCATCCGTTTTTCACGCGAACAGAGCGGGCCCATTGCCTGTAGTTCCGTCTCTGCCCAGCGCGGCACCTGATCGCCTGACTTCAGTACAGGCGGGTACAGCACGTAAGCCAGCCAGGGAACCAGCAGGACCAGTAAAATACTGAGCGGCAACATCCCGAGGAACCAGTCGCCCCAACTCAGCGTGGCGTGAGATGCGCTTTTCATCAGTCCAATTAACAGCAAGTTTGGTGCCATCGCCGTCAGGAAAATGGCGCTGGTTACGCAGTCGGCAACAATCCCCATCCACATGATGTACGAGCCAATGCTGCGTGAACTGCTGTCGTTAGGCCGTGATTGATAGAGCGGCGGCAGGTTACGGATGATGGGATAGATAATCCCCGCACCACGCGCCGAGTTGGACGGTGTGACAGGTGCCAGGATCAGCTCGGAGAACATCACCGCATAGCCAAGAAACAGCGTGCGATGCCCCATCTTTTTCACCAGAATCAGCGCGATGCGTCGCCCCAGCCCGGTTTTTTCATAGCCCGTACCAAACATAAAGGCGGCGAAAATCAGCCAGATAACCGAATTAGAAAAACCGGAAACCGCCCACGAGAGGGATTTTGCAGTGAATTTAAAGCCTGGCTGGGCGAGCAGCTCCGGGCTAAACAGCAGCCACGGCGAAAGAATGGCGATGATGGATATACCCACCATCGCCACCACGGCACCCGGCACGGGTTCGAGGATCAGCCCAACAATCACGCCAGTAAAAACGGCGAAGTAGAGCCAGGTATGACTCTCCAGCCCTGCGGGAACCGGAAGTAGAGCAATAATGGCGATGACCGCCAGCGGCGCAAGGTATCGCCACCATTCAGTGGAAGGTTTCATCGTGTTATGCCTGCGAAAAAGGAGAGGGGCGAGCCTCTCCGGGAGGGTTATTTGATGTAATGGACGTGCTCGCAGATCTCTTCCTCGATGGGCTCGCGGCGTTCGGCGAACAGCTTTTTGTTTTCGGCTATCAGGTTGTTGCCGTGGGTATCAATAGAGACAATCAGCGGGCCGAACTCTTTGACCCGGCAGACCCACAGCGACTCCGGCATCCCGAGCTCTGTCCAGTGCACTTCTTCAATCTCTTCCACTTGGGTTGCCGCCAGCACCGCGCAGCCAGCCGGGAAAATTACATGTAACGCCTTGAATTTCTGGCAGCCTTCTTCGGTCAGCGGCCCCATTCCACCTTTGCCAACCACCAGTTTCACGCCGGTCTGCTCGATAAATTCACGTTCAAAACTTTCCATACGCATACTGGTTGTCGGGCCGACGGAAACCATCTCCCATTTGTCGCCGTTTTTGCGCACGATGGGGCCAGCGTGGAAAATCGCTTTGCCGTTGAGATCGTAAGGGATCGGACGTTTCAGTTCGATCAAGCGGCGGTGACAAACGTCACGGCAGGTCACCAGCGTACCGGTCAGGTAGATCACATCGCCGACGCGAATATCTTGCAGATCTTCAGCTTTGATCGGGGTTGTCAGGATCTTTTTCATAACGCGCTCCGGGTGTGAGACAGATTTTCAAAGGAGAGATCGGCATGAACCAGCAGCGTGCCGCGGCGATGCGCCCAGCAGCCGGTAGAGACAGCAACGCCGATGGTTGACGGATGGCGGGCGGCAGATTCGATATGTACGCCCATCACTGAACTGTTGCCAGTCAGCCCCTGTGGACCAATCCCCAGACGGTTAAGTCCTTCCTCCAGGCGTAGCTCCAGCTCTGCCGCTTTTGGATTGGGATGGCGGCTGCCAATCGGGCGCAAAATGGCTTTACGCGAGAGTACGGCGGCGGTTTCTACTGAGGTAGCGATGCCCACGCCCACCAGTACTGGTGGACAGGCGTTTACGGCGAGGGTGGAGATATTTTCGAAGACGAATTTCACCACGCCTTCGTAGCCTTCCGAAGGCATTAACACTTTCGAGCGGCCAGGTAGCGTGCAGCCGCCGCCTGCCATGTAAACTTCGATTTCCGCATCGTCGCCGTCGGGAATGATGTCCCAGGTAACCCACGGTACGCCGCTGCCGGTATTTTTGCCGGTGTTCACTTCGTCAAAAATTTCCACCGCGTTGTGGCGCAGTGGCGCTTTGACGGTTGCTTCTTCCACAGCTTGCTTAAGAATGCTTTGCAGCTCGCCAAGCAGCGGGAAGCGGGAACCGACTTTAACGAAGAACATAATCTCCCCGGTGTCCTGACAGGCAGGACGATTCAGGTCGATCGCTTTTTGCATGTTATCGAACATCGTGTGGTAGATGATTTTCCCCATCGACGACGTTTCGGCATCCTTTAGCTGTTTTAGTTTGTCCACCACGTCATCGGGCATTCGGGTAGAAATCATGGCGGTAAAGTTAGCGACAATATCCGTCAACTTATTCACTGCCTGTTGCTTATTACATTCGCTCATCATGGCAACTCCAGTTTATGTATTTGTCTGGAAAAATTCACCGCCACAAACTACCACTAAAAATGTGGTTTTATATTTTTTGCCACCGTGAATATGTAATTAACAGTTCGTTAATCAACACGAAAATAAGAACGAATATTGCGCCAGAGCAGGGAATAGCAATGTTTTGCGAAATACACTGCGTTTATCAAAACTGCGGATATTTAACAATGCTAAATAGCTGGCCTTTAGCCAAAGACTTGCAGGTACTGGTGGAAATCGTCCATAGCGGGAGTTTTAGCGCCGCTGCGGCAACGCTTGGGCAAACGCCTGCATTTGTCACCAAGCGGATCCAAATCCTTGAAAATACGTTGGCAACCACACTGCTGAACCGCTCCGCTCGCGGCGTGGCGCTGACTGAAAGTGGCCAACGTTGTTACGAACATGCGCTGGAAATCCTCACCCAATATCAGCGACTGGTCGATGACGTCACGCAAATCAAAACGCGCCCGGAGGGGATGATTCGTATTGGTTGCAGCTTTGGCTTTGGGCGCAGTTATATTGCGCCAGCCATTACCGAACTGATGCGCAATTACCCTGAATTACAGGTGCATTTTGAATTGTTCGATCGGCAAATTGATTTAGTGCAGGATAATATTGATCTGGATATTCGTATTAATGACGAAATTCCTGATTATTATATTGCGCATCTTTTGACAAAAAATAAAAGAATATTATGCGCCGCACCTGAGTATCTGCAAAAATATCCGCAGCCACAATCCTTACAGGAATTAAGTCGTCATGACTGTCTGGTGACCAAAGAGCGCGATATGACTCACGGAATATGGGAGTTGGGGAACGGTCAGGAGAAAAAATCGGTGAAGGTTAGTGGGCATCTTTCCTCCAACAGCGGCGAGATTGTGCTGCAATGGGCGCTGGAGGGCAAAGGGATTATGCTGCGTTCCGAGTGGGATGTTTTGCCGTTTCTGGAGAGTGGTAAACTGGTGCGAGTATTGCCGGAGTATGCGCAAAGCGCCAATATCTGGGCTGTTTACCGGGAGCCGCTCTATCGCAGCATGAAATTACGTGTCTGCGTGGAATTTCTGGCGGCATGGTGCCAGCAACGGCTGGGCAAGCCCGACGAAGGCTATCAGGTTATGTAGACTCGCGAGAAATCACTCAGGATCCTTTTCGCGCTTTCTTTTGAATTTCGTCCAGATTTTTGTCTCCTGGCGACGCCACAGACGCTGGATATTGTCATGATGACGCAGCAGGATCAGGCAAGAGAGCATCGAAACCGGGAAGGTGAACTGTGGCTTGAACCACCAGACATAAAACGGAGCAATCAGCGCGCTGACAATCGCCCCCAGCGACGAATATCCACTCAATAGCACGGTAAGCAGCCAGGTCCCCGCCATCACGCCCGTTAAATCCCAGCCGATCGGAGCAATAGCGCCAAAAGCGGTGGCAACGCCTTTTCCCCCTTTAAAACCGAAGAAAACGGGCCAGATGTGTCCAAGACAGGCGGCAATCGCAATTAATCCCAGCCAAAATGGGCTGACGCCTAATTCATATGCTCCCCAGACAGGCAACATACCTTTTAGGACGTCAAAGATCAGCACTGCTACGGCTGCCCCTTTGCCACCCATGCGTAAAACGTTGGTCGCGCCAGGATTACCGGAGCCGCTGGTTCGCGGGTCGGGCAAGCCACAAAGGCGGCAAACCAGAATGGCACTGGAAATGGAGCCGCAGAGGTACGCGATGAGGATCATTCCAGGCGCGATTGCACTCATAAGCTGTTCCGTTTTGAAAATTCGTGTTCAACGATGAATCTGTGGATAATACGCACATTTCGCCGGAAGTGGTATCCGGTTAGCCAAAAAGCAGGCAGGACGTGATGGATATTGTATTTATAGAGCAACTTTCGGTAATCACCACTATTGGTGTTTACGACTGGGAACAGACCATCGAACAGAAGCTGGTGTTCGATATCGAAATGGCGTGGGATAACCGTAAAGCGGCGAAAAGTGATGATGTGGCGGATTGCCTCAGTTACGCTGACATTGCAGAAACGGTAGTCAGCCACGTCGAAGGGGCGCGTTTTGCACTGGTGGAACGCGTGGCGGAAGAAGTGGCGGAACTGCTGTTAACTCGCTTTAATTCGCCGTGGGTTCGCATCAAACTTAGCAAGCCAGGCGCAGTGGCGCGGGCGGCGAATGTTGGCGTCATCATTGAGCGTGGCAATAATCTGAAAGAAAATAATTAATTTTACAGCTGTTAAACCAAACGGTTATAACCTGGTCATACTGCAGTAGTTCGGACAAGCGGTACATTTTAATAATTTAGGGGTTTATTGATGAGCGATATGCACTCGCTGCTGATAGCGGCAATATTGGGTGTGGTCGAAGGATTGACAGAATTTCTGCCGGTATCCAGCACGGGCCATATGATTATTGTCGGTCACTTGTTGGGGTTTGAGGGCGACACGGCGAAAACCTTTGAAGTCGTGATCCAGTTAGGATCAATTCTGGCGGTAGTAGTGATGTTCTGGCGGCGTCTGTTTGGTCTGATTGGCATTCACTTTGGACGCCCGTTGCAGCACGAAGGAGAAAGCAAAGGTCGTTTAACGCTGATCCACATTTTGCTGGGGATGATTCCGGCGGTGGTACTGGGGCTGTTGTTCCACGACACGATTAAGTCATTGTTTAACCCGATAAATGTCATGTATGCGCTGGTTGTCGGCGGTTTGTTGCTGATTGCCGCCGAATGCCTGAAGCCGAAAGAGCCGCGTGCGCCGGGTCTGGATGATATGACCTATCGCCAGGCGTTTATGATTGGCTGCTTCCAGTGTCTGGCGCTGTGGCCAGGATTCTCTCGCTCCGGGGCGACCATTTCAGGTGGGATGCTGATGGGGGTGAGCCGTTACGCTGCTTCCGAGTTCTCGTTCCTGTTGGCGGTGCCGATGATGATGGGCGCAACGGCGCTTGATCTCTACAAAAGCTGGGGCTTCCTGACAACCGGCGATATCCCGATGTTTGCCGTTGGGTTTATCACTGCCTTCGTAGTGGCGCTGATAGCGATTAAAACCTTCCTGCAATTAATTAAGCGGATTTCGTTTATCCCATTCGCCATTTATCGCTTTATTGTGGCGGCTGCGGTGTACGTCGTATTCTTTTGATGTAAAGGACTGTGTCGGATGCGTGGAATTGTCCACGATTGCGTAGGCCGGATAAGGCGTTCACGCCGCATCCGGCAATCAACGCCTGATGCGACGCTCGCGCGTCTTATCAGGCCTACAACCGTCGTTGACATGTAGCCGGATAAGGCGTTTACGCCGCATCCGGCAAAGTGTCCAACACTCACTCAGGCTTTGGGCAACGCTGTTCCTTCCAGCTGGCTATCGCCGCAATCCGCCGTCGGGTTAGCTCTTCACGAATCTCTACACCTTTAAATCCCGCTTCAACGACGGCTTTTGTCGGCACTGACTGTGCTACTTCCCAGGCTTCGTGCAACCAGCGGCCTTGCGGGTAGTCCGCCGATTCAAAACCGGTTCTGCCGCGCACGTCAGCTTCGCTGGTCAGCGCCAGTTGCTCGACACGCTGCGGTTTACGCCAGGCGTCAATGGAATCAAACAATTTAACAATGGTTTTCGGGTTCAGCATTGGGAAGGTGTGGATGAGATCGTGAAACTCAGCCACCAGTTTGGCTAAATCGCGAATTTCATTTGGCACGCGCAGACGCTGACATAGTTGTTCCACCAACTTAACACCTGCCGGACCGTGGCCGTGATGACGAGGCCAAAGCTCTGGCGGCGTCAGCCCTTTACCGAGATCGTGGCATAACGTCGCGAAACGGACATCGACCTGCGGACTTAGCATCGCCGCCATGGAGAGCGTCATTAAGGTATGAATCCCGGTGTCGATTTCCGGATGCCATTTGGCGGGGGCCGGAACGCCGAACAGGGCGTCAATTTCCGGGAATAAAACGCGCAGTGCGCCGCAATCGCGCAGCACCTGGAAGAACACTTGTGGATTGCGGGTGGTGAGGGCGCTTTCCGTCTCTTTCCACACTCGTTCAGGCGTCAGGTGTTCCAGTTCGCCCGCGTGAGTCATCTCGCGCATCAGCGCCAGGGTTTCATCAGCAATACGAAAACCGAGGTGGGCATAACGCGCAGCAAAACGCGCCACGCGCAGCACGCGTAGCGGATCCTCGCCAAAAGCGGGGGAAACATGGCGTAACAGACGATTTTGCAGATCGCCCAGACCATTGTACGGGTCGATAATCTCGCCGTCATCGTCCTGGGCCAGCGCATTAATGGTCAGATCGCGACGCTTAAGATCATCTTCCAGCGTGACATCCGGTGCGGCATAGCAGGTAAAACCGGTGTAACCGGAACCGGATTTCCGTTCGGTACGTGCCAGCGCATACTCTTCATGCGTTTGCGGATGCAGAAAAACAGGAAAATCGCGGCCTACCTGCTGGTAGCCCGCGTCGAGCATCTCCTGTGGCGTGCTGCCGACCACCACCCAATCTCTGTCTTTGACCGGTAGCCCTAACAATGCATCCCGTACCGCACCACCGACCAGATAAATCTTCACGCCATCTTCCCTTCGTCAAATACACAATTCCTAATAATAAGACAGTGCAACGAAGAAGGCGATTTAGTTCATCCAGCGATCTTTGCGTTTGCGCGTTGGGATCAGGTGCGGTAATACCAGTCCGAGCAGCAAGCCAAGCCCCAGCACGCCGCCGCCATACATAAACCATTGCATGATGATGGTGCGCTGTTTGTCATCTAACTGCACGCTGGCGGCATCGACCTTTTTCTGTGCGACAATCAGTTCGTTTTTCAGCTTCTGATTTTCTTCTTTTAACCCGTTGATCACGCTGTCACTTTGCGCCACTTTTTGCTGCATTTCTGCAGTGCGCTGATTCCAGGTGTTATCAATATTGGTGAGCTTATCGGTCAGCGTTTTGACCTGATTTTCCAGCACCGGTACACGAGTGCGCAGGCTTGGCTCGGTATTAAGTTCTTTTAACGGGATCCAGGCGGTACGGCCGGAGCTGTCTTTCACCTGGGCATAATTGGTGTTGGCGTCAGTTTGTAATAAGGTTACTTCCTCGCCCGCGTTAACTGTGCCCACGAGGCGATAATTATCCCCCGGACCGCTGCGGACCCAGGTGTTCAGTTCGTCAGAAACATAGCGCTTTTCTTCGGCGTGCGAGACGGCAGTGGCGCTAAGTGCAAGTATAGTTAATCCGATCAGGCGTAATTTTGGCATCAGGCTGTCGTTATTGTCTGGGAAAAGTGGAACGATAGTAGTGGCATCAGTGTCGCTACGCAAAGCATTCGCTATCAATCGGAATCCTCTGTGTCAGGTCTTGCCACAGCTTCAATCTTTTACGCCCGTCAAATTGCCCGTTGCATGGCAATTTGGCGCAAAATACTATCTACTGACAAAAAAGATCGCATTAAGTTCGCCGTTCATCGTCACTAATGTGACATAACCGGATAAGTAAAGGCCATGGCTCAGGAAATCGAATTAAAGTTTATTGTTAATCACAGTGCCGTTGAGGCGTTGCGTGACCATCTCAATACGCTGGGCGGCGAGCACCATGACCCCGTGCAGTTGCTGAATATTTACTACGAAACGCCGGATAACTGGCTGCGTGGGCACGATATGGGCTTGCGTATTCGTGGTGAAAATGGTCGCTATGAAATGACGATGAAAGTCGCCGGGCGAGTGACTGGCGGTTTACACCAGCGCCCGGAATATAACGTGGCGTTGAGCGAACCGACGCTCGACCTGGCGCAGTTGCCGACGGAAGTCTGGCCGAACGGCGAGTTGCCTGCCGATCTCGCTTCCCGCGTACAACCGCTGTTCAGCACCGATTTTTATCGCGAAAAATGGCTGGTGGAGGTCGATGGAAGCCGAATTGAAATCGCTCTCGATCAGGGTGAGGTGAAAGCTGGTGAATTTGCTGAACCTATCTGTGAGCTGGAACTGGAGCTGCTTAGCGGCGAAACGCGCGCGGTGCTGAAACTGGCAAACCAACTGGTATCGCAAACTGGTTTACGCCAGGGCAGCCTGAGCAAGGCGGCGCGTGGCTATCATCTGGCGCAGGGAAATCCCGCGCGTGAAATCAAACCCACCACCATTTTGCATGTTGCGGCAAAAGCCGATGTGGAACAGGGGCTGGAAGCGGCGCTCGAGCTGGCGTTAGCGCAATGGCAGTACCATGAAGAGTTGTGGATACGCGGCAACGAGGCGGCAAAAGAGCAGGTGCTGGCAGCAATCGGCCTGGTTCGCCATACTCTGATGCTGTTCGGCGGTATCGTGCCGCGTAAAGCGAGCACTCACTTACGTGATCTGCTGACTCAATGCGAGGCGACCATTGCTTCTGCGGTTTCTGCCGTGACGGCGGTCTATTCTACCGAAACGGCAATGGCGAAACTGGCGTTGACCGAATGGCTGGTAAGCAAAGCCTGGCAGCCGTTTTTAGATGCCAAAGCGCAGGGCAAAATCAGCGATTCCTTCAAACGCTTTGCCGATATCCATCTTTCCCGCCATGCCGCTGAACTGAAAAGCGTTTTTTGCCAGCCGCTGGGCGATCGCTACCGTGACCAGTTGCCACGCCTGACACGTGACATTGACTCAATACTGTTGCTGGCGGGTTACTACGATCCTGTCGTCGCGCAAGCCTGGCTGGAGAACTGGCAGGGGCTGCATCACGCTATTGCGACCGGGCAACGCATTGAAATTGAACATTTCCGTAATGAGGCAAACAATCAGGAACCGTTCTGGTTGCACAGCGGAAAACGTTAATCAGGCAAGGATAAAATCGCTTATGAAGCCGCTCTCTTCACCGTTACAGCAGTACTGGCAGACCGTTGTTGAGCGGCTGCCAGCGCCTTTAGCCGAGGAATCACTTAGCGCACAGGCGAAGTCAGTACTTACTTTTAGTGATTTTGTGCAGGATAGCGTAATTGCGCATCCAGAGTGGCTGACGGAGCTGGAAAGCGAGCCGCCACAAGCCGATGAATGGCAGTATTACGGCGAGTGGTTACAGGAGGCGCTCAGTAACGTGAGTGACGAGGCTGGGTTAATGCGTGAACTGCGGCTGTTCCGGCGGCGCATTATGGTACGTATCGCCTGGGCGCAAACGCTGGCGCTGGTTACTGAAGAGAGCATATTGCAGCAGCTCAGCCATCTCGCTGAGACGCTGATTGTCGCGGCGCGTGACTGGTTGTATGACGCATGCTGCCGCGAGTGGGGAACGCCGTGTAATGCGCAGGGCGAAGCGCAACCGCTGCTGATTTTAGGCATGGGTAAGCTGGGTGGCGGGGAACTGAATTTCTCCTCAGATATCGATCTGATTTTTGCCTGGCCGGAACATGGTTGTACGCAGGGCGGACGCCGGGAACTGGATAACGCTCAGTTCTTTACCCGCATGGGGCAGCGGTTGATTAAAGTGCTGGATCAACCAACGCAAGATGGCTTTGTCTATCGCGTAGATATGCGGCTGCGTCCGTTTGGCGAAAGTGGCCCGCTGGTGCTGAGCTTTGCAGCGCTGGAAGATTATTACCAGGAGCAGGGGCGTGACTGGGAGCGTTACGCGATGGTCAAGGCGCGGATTATGGGCGATAGCGACGGCGCTTATGCTAACGAATTGCGTTCGATGCTGCGCCCGTTTGTTTTTCGTCGTTACATCGATTTCAGTGTGATTCAGTCTCTGCGCAACATGAAAGGAATGATTGCCCGTGAAGTGCGTCGCCGCGGTTTGACCGACAACATCAAACTGGGCGCGGGCGGCATTCGCGAAATCGAGTTTATCGTCCAGGTGTTCCAGCTTATTCGCGGCGGGCGCGAGCCGTCGCTGCAATCGCGTTCATTATTGCCTACCCTCAACGCCATTGCGGCATTGCATCTGCTCTCTAAGAATGATGCCGAACAATTGCGAGTGGCGTATCTGTTTCTGCGGCGCCTGGAAAATCTGCTGCAAAGCATTAATGACGAACAAACCCAGACGCTTCCTTCTGATGAGCTTAACCGTGCGCGGCTGGCGTGGGCGATGGACTTTGCTGACTGGCAGCAACTGACCGGAGCGCTGGGCGGACATATGGCTAATGTGCGTCGGGTATTTAACGATCTGATTGGTGACGACGAAAGCGAAACCCAGGAAGAGACTCTGTCGGAGCAGTGGCGTGAGCTGTGGCAGGATGCATTGCAGGAAGATGACACCACGCCAGTGCTGGCGCATCTTAGAGAAGATGATCGCAAACAGGTGCTGACGCTGATTGCCGATTTCCGCAAAGAGCTGGATAAGCGCACTATTGGGCCGCGCGGACGTCAGGTGCTCGACCATCTCATGCCGCATTTGTTAAGTGACGTATGCGCGCGTGAAGACGCTGCTGTCACGCTGTCGCGCATTACCGCCTTGCTGGTGGGGATTGTTACCCGCACCACCTATTTAGAATTGCTCAGTGAATTCCCCGCGGCGCTTAAGCATTTGATTTCTCTGTGTGCCGCATCGCCGATGATTGCCAGTCAACTGGCGCGCTATCCATTATTGCTGGATGAACTGCTCGATCCGAACACCCTCTACCAGCCGACAGCGACGGATGCCTATCGTGACGAATTGCGCCAGTATTTACTGCGCGTGCCAGAAGATGACGAAGAACAACAACTTGAGGCGCTGCGTCAGTTCAAACAGGCGCAACTGTTACGCATTGCCGCTGCGGATATTGCCGGTACGCTACCGGTAATGAAAGTGAGCGATCACTTAACCTGGTTGGCAGAGGCTATGATAGATGCCGTCGTTCAGCAGGCGTGGGTTCAAATGGTCGCCCGTTACGGAAAACCGACCCACCTGAACGAACGTGAAGGTCGCGGCTTTGCGGTGGTTGGCTACGGTAAGCTGGGCGGTTGGGAGCTGGGATATAGTTCTGATCTTGACCTGATCTTCCTCCATGATTGCCCGATGGATGTAATGACGGACGGCGAGCGGGAAATCGACGGGCGGCAGTTTTACCTGCGTCTGGCGCAACGCATTATGCACTTGTTCAGCACGCGCACGTCTTCCGGTATTTTGTACGAAGTGGATGCACGGCTACGCCCGTCCGGGGCGGCGGGAATGCTGGTGACATCCGCAGAAGCGTTTGCCGATTATCAGAGAAACGAGGCCTGGACGTGGGAACATCAGGCGCTGGTACGTGCTCGCGTGGTATATGGTGATCCACAATTGACCGCTCAATTTGACGCAGTACGCCGGGAGATTATGACGCTGCCGCGTGAAGGTAAAACTCTGCAAACGGAAGTGCGGGAAATGCGCGAGAAAATGCGCGCCCATCTCGGCAATAAACATCGCGATCGCTTTGATATCAAAGCCGATGAAGGCGGAATTACCGATATCGAATTTATTACCCAATATCTGGTGTTGCTCTACGCCCATGAAAAACCGAAGTTAACGCGCTGGTCAGACAACGTGCGCATTCTGGAACTGTTGGCGCAAAACGACATTATCGAAGAGCAGGAAGCGATGGCGCTGAGCCGTGCTTACACTACGCTGCGCGATGAACTTCATCATCTGGCATTACAAGAGTTGCCGGGCCATGTGCCGGAGGATTACTTTACCGCAGAGCGTGAACTGGTGCGGGCAAGCTGGCAGAAGTGGCTGGTGGAGGAATGAAATATGGTATTATCGCGCGCAAATTTTGAATCTCTCAGGAGACAGGAATGAAAGTAACGCTGCCAGAGTTTGAACGTGCAGGAGTGATGGTGGTTGGTGATGTAATGCTGGATCGTTACTGGTACGGTCCCACCAGCCGTATCTCGCCGGAAGCGCCAGTACCCGTGGTTAAAGTGAATACCATCGAAGAACGTCCGGGCGGCGCGGCCAACGTGGCGATGAACATCGCTTCTCTCGGTGCAAACGCACGCCTGGTGGGGCTGACAGGTATTGATGATGCGGCGCGCGCGCTCAGTAAATCGCTGGCGGACGTGAACGTAAAATGCGACTTCGTTTCTGTGCCGACGCATCCGACCATCACCAAACTGCGGGTGCTTTCTCGTAACCAACAGTTGATCCGCCTGGATTTCGAAGAAGGTTTCGAAGGTGTTGATCCGCAGCCGCTGCATGAGCGGATTAATCAGGCTCTCGGTACGATTGGCGCGCTGGTGCTTTCTGATTATGCGAAAGGTGCGTTGGCAAGCGTACAGCAGATGATCCAACTGGCGCGTAAAGCGGGCGTTCCGGTGCTGATTGATCCAAAAGGCACCGATTTTGAACGCTACCGCGGCGCTACGCTGTTAACGCCTAATCTCTCGGAATTTGAAGCTGTTGTTGGTAAATGTAAGACCGAAGAAGAGATTGTTGAACGCGGCATGAAACTGATTGCCGACTACGAACTCTCTGCGCTGCTGGTAACCCGTTCCGAGCAAGGGATGACGCTGCTGCAACCGGGTAAAGAGCCGCTGCATATGCCAACTCAGGCGCAAGAAGTCTATGACGTTACCGGTGCAGGCGACACGGTGATTGGCGTGCTTGCGGCAACGCTGGCGGCTGGTAATTCGCTGGAAGAAGCCTGCTTCTTTGCCAATGCGGCGGCTGGTGTGGTGGTCGGCAAACTGGGGACATCCACGGTTTCGCCGATCGAGCTGGAAAACGCAGTACGTGGACGCGCAGACACTGGTTTTGGCGTGATGACCGAAGATGAGCTGAAGCTGGCTGTAGCGGCGGCGCGTAAACGTGGCGAAAAAGTAGTGATGACCAACGGTGTCTTCGACATTCTCCACGCCGGGCATGTCTCTTATCTGGCAAATGCCCGCAAGCTGGGTGACCGCTTGATTGTCGCCGTGAACAGCGATGCCTCCACCAAACGCCTGAAAGGGGATTCCCGCCCCGTTAACCCGCTCGAACAGCGTATGATTGTGCTGGGCGCACTGGAAGCGGTCGACTGGGTGGTGTCGTTTGAAGAGGACACGCCGCAGCGCCTGATCGCCGGGATCCTGCCAGATCTGCTGGTAAAAGGAGGCGACTATAAACCAGAAGAGATTGCCGGGAGTAAAGAAGTCTGGGCCAACGGCGGCGAAGTGCTGGTGCTCAACTTTGAAGACGGTTGCTCGACGACCAACATCATCAAGAAGATCCAACAGGATAAAAAAGGCTAACCGGAAAGCGGTTCACAAATCTCGCTTCGTGCCAGGTAGACCTATTGACGCTGTTGTTTTTTCAACCTAAAGTAAAGGAACAAGGGTAAGGGAGGATTTCTCCCCCCTCTGATCAGTTGTTAGTAAGTCGGGAAACTTAACAGTAACAACACAACCAGTATGATGACGAACTTCATCATAACCCTTTCCTTCTATAAGGCCCCTTCCTCGGGAGGGGCTTTCCCGTTTCAGCCCCTTGCTGACTCCCCGATTGTTGATTAGCGCCGGACCCCGCGCAACGCTTTCCCTGATGCAGTTTTCTCTTCCCCGAGTCGACTCGCAAAACGCTGCAACAGCCTGATCATTTGCACTTTTTAGCGGAATGCAGATATAAAAAATCCCCGGCTTTTGGGCCAGGGATATGCGTTAATGAAACCTTCTTGACGCTGATTTTTTTTCAACCTAAAGTAAAGGAACAAGGGTGAGGGAGGATTTCTCCCCCCTCTGATTGGCTGTTAGTAAGCGTGGAAACTTATCAGTAACAACACAATCAGTATGATGACGAGCTTCATCATAACCCTTTCCTTCTGTAAGGCCCCTTCTTCGGGAGGGGCTTTCCCGTTTCAGCCCCTTGCTGGCTCCCCGATTGTTGATGAGCGCCTGACCCCGCGCAACGCTTTCCCTGATACAGATTTCTCTTCCCCGAGTCGACTCGCAAAACGCTGCAACAGTCTGATCATTTGCACTTTTTAGCGGAATGCAGATATAAAAAATCCCCGGCTTTTTGGGCCAGGGATATGCGTTAATGAAACCTTCTTGACGCTGTTGTTTTTTCAACCTAGAGTAAAGGAATAAGGGTGAGGGAGGATTTCTCCCCCCTCTGATTGGCTGTTAATAAGCTGCGAAACTTACGAGTAACAACACAATCAGTATGATGACAAGCTTCATCATAACCCTTTCCTTCTGTAAGGCCCCTTCCTCGGGAGGGGCTTTCCCGTTTCAGCCCCTTGCTGGCTCCCCGATTGTTGATTAGCGCCTGACCCCGCGCAACGCTTTCCCTGATGCAGTTTTCTCTTCCCCGAGTCGACTCGCAAAACGCTGTAACAACCTGATCATTTGCACTTTTTACCGGAATGCAGATATAAAAAATCCCCGGCTTTTTGGGCCAGGGATATTCATAGATGAATATTTATTCTACGTTTTCTGCGACGGGAGTTGTTGAGGTTAAGGGTGAAGTCAATGCCGCCAGCGAGCCGCCTGAAACGCCAATTTCATTGAGCAAGGAGTCAATCAGCGGTGCCTGTGTGCGGTAAGAAAGGGCGGCAGACAATGCCTGTTCCGCCAGATTTCCGCCACCAACGCTGCCTGATGCCGCATCCCCCGCAGCGCCACCACGGTTCAATCCATCGACCTGAATAATCTTGATGCCGTCGATAGACTTCATCGGTTCAACGGATTTCTCTATTACCGCAGGTAACGACTGTAGTAGCGCCAGTTTGAATTTAAGGCTGGTTTGTTCATCAGAAAGTACGTTGATAGCGTCGTTCAGCGCACGTTGCGCTTCTGCTTCCGCCAGGCCTTTTTTACGCGTAGCTTCGGCTAACTCAACGATCGCTGCCGCCTGCATCTCTGCGGCTTCTTTCTCTGCTTTCGCCCGCACGGTCAGTTCGACCGCTTTGGTTTCTGCGTCTTGCGCTGCGGCAATCAGCGCCACCTGCTTGGCACGATCGGCTTCTGCGGTCTGGCGAGTGGTTTCTACGTTTTGTTGCGCACTTACCGCTTCTGCAAGTGCGAGGTTGGCACGCGCTTCTGCCTGTGATTGTTGCTCTGATTTTGCCGCAATGGCGATTGATTTCGTCTGGTTGGCGATTTCGGTGACCTGCTGCTGTTCGATCTCTTTAATGCGAACTTCACGTTCAGCCTCAACCTTTCTTGAGCGGACGGCCTGTTCGCGGTCGATTTCCGTCTCCTGAATCTGTCGTTCAGCCAGAATTCGCGTCTGCTCTGCTTCACGACGACGTTCAGCTTCAAAAGCCGCAATTTTCGCATTTTGTTCAGCGGTACGGGTTTTAACTTGCTGCTCCTGCTCAAGCGTCATAAACGCTTCTTGCTGTTCAATCTCCAGCTTCCGCGAAAGAGCGTCTCGATTTTTCTCACGCACCGCAACTTCTACATCCTGTTCAACTTCGTTCCGCTCGCGACGACGGCGTTCCGTCTCCTGGGTTAGTTTGGTCAGACCTTCGGCGTCAAAAGCGTTGTTCGGGTTAAAATGCTCTTTCGAAGTCTGGTTAAAGTTTGTGAGTGAAACACTTTCCAGTTCCAGCCCGTTTTTCGACAAGTCTTCTGCCACGGTATTTTGTACACCCTGCACGAAGTTCTCGCGGGTATCCTGTAACTCATGCATGGTCATTTGCGCAGCGGTGGCGCGTAGGGCATCGACGAATTTATCCTCGACCAGCATACGTAAATCTTCTGGTGATAGCGTGCGTTGCCCCAACGTCTGGGCCGCAGTGGCAATGCCTTCTACTGACGGTTTTACCCGTACAAAGAAAGCCACTACAACATCAACACGCATACGATCTTTCGTAATCAAGCTATCAATAGTAGAACGGCTGACTTCCAGCTTGAGCGTATTCATATTGATAGGAATGATTTCGTGGAAGATCGGCATTACGATTGCGCCGCCGCTCATTACCACTTTTTGCCCGCCTAACCCGGTACGAACAAATGCCTGCTCGGCAGATGCCCGACGATAAAGTCGCGCGAAAATAATACCGATAATAAACAGAACACATACGGCAACAATCGCCATAAACATCCATGACGGTACTAAGTTAACAATATCATCCATTATTAAATTTCCTTTTGATTAAATATTTACAATATATTTGGCCAGGGATTTTTTTCTGCTAAATATCGTGTTGCAGAAAGTCGGCAAATAATCAATACCTTGTCACCTTTGGTGAAGTTTTTTCCTTCTTCAGGTTCCAGTAATAAATAGTGTATTTGACCAAATTGATCGGTAAGTTTTCCTTCACAGGGTCTGCCAGATATTGCCTGATGACCGGTAATTAATGCCATGCAGCCAATATATTCTTCTTCTGTAATAGCAGAACTATGATCGCGAGGAATCCAGGGGGCGATCGCCTTGCCGATATAATGCACTGTAATAACAGTGAGCAGTAAACAAACAGGAACCACCAAAAGGTTTGAGAGCGGAGCTTTCCAGACCGTCACGCAGGCATGCTGTAGAACGATGCCGATAAGGCCAAAAAAACCAGCTAACAGGCAGAGGATGACGAGGGCTGGTAGCCTTCCAATATTAAGATAATGAAGTGCCTGACTAATATTACCTGTGGTTATGGAATCGTAATGATCAAGATGTGCATCAAGAGCACCGGAGAGCATGTGACCGCAGACAATAGCAATAATTTCTAACAGGCCGATCAAAAGTACAAAGGAAATAGCGAAAAGATAAGGTGTGTTATAGTCGGCAAATAAAATCATCAGTCACTCCATCGTCCATTCAGTGACGCATTGTTTACTATGGTATGATTTCCTTTCTTACATTTATCTTTGCTAATAATAACATGCGTTAGTGAAATTTTAAAAGGGAAAGTCTTTTAACGTTGTAATTATTTTCAATAAAAAGTGTGATCCAAAACAATATATTTACGCACGTTATGTTTAAAGGCACTACACTGATTAAGGAATACTGAAATCAGAAAAAGCATATGGCCTTAAAAGGTATGCGATAACCGGAGGATGTGCTTATGGATCATGGTCTTAATTCTTTAAATAATTTCGATTTCCTGGCGCGTAGTTTTGCCAGAATGAATGCTGAAGGTCGACCGGTCGATATTCTGGCCGTCACTGGTAATATGGATGAAGAACACAGAACCTGGTTTTGCGCTCGTTATGCCTGGTATTGCCAGCAAATGACACAGTCAAGAGAACTGGAACTAGAACATTGATATTACGGGCCGTCAGGCCCGTTTTTGTGGTGCTTTATTCTGCTTTATCAACTGGTGGGATGGCGGGAGGAGATTGAACTTCTGCTGCCGGATTACTACGAGCTTCCAGTTCACTGATGCGCTGCTCCAGTAACGCCAGTTTCTCACGAGTCCGTAACAGGACCTGTGTCTGCACATCGAATTCTTCGCGGCTTACCAAATCGAGGCGAGTCAGCTGTGCTTGTAGGGTTTGGCGGATTTTTTTCTCCACATCTTCCCCGAACTCCCTGATTCCTTTAGGCATTGATTCGTGAACCTGGCGAGCAATTTGCTCAATTTTTTTCGGGTCAATCATTGTAGTTTCCCTGTACTGATAGGTGTTTAGTGCCATTGTAGTGCGATAAGGGTAAGTCATAAACCAGAATTATGTGAACCTATGCGTTGCTGCCGCTAATCATTAGCGTTATAGTGAATCCGCTTATTCTCAGGGCGGGGCGAAATTCCCCACCGGCGGTAAATCAACTCAGTTGAAAGCCCGCGAGCGCTTTGGGTGCGAACTCAAAGGACAGCAGATCCGGTGTAATTCCGGGGCCGACGGTTAGAGTCCGGATGGGAGAGAGTAACGATTCTGTCGGGCATGGACCCGCTCACGTTATTTTGGCTATATGCCGCCACTCCTAAGACTGCCCTGATTCTGGTAACCATAATTTTAGTGAGGTTTTTTTTACCATGAATCAGACGCTACTTTCCTCTTTTGGTACGCCTTTCGAACGTGTTGAAAATGCACTGGCTGCGCTGCGTGAAGGACGCGGTGTGATGGTGCTTGATGATGAAGACCGTGAAAACGAAGGCGATATGATCTTCCCGGCAGAAACCATGACCGTTGAGCAGATGGCTCTGACCATTCGCCACGGTAGCGGTATTGTTTGCTTGTGCATAACCGAAGAACGCCGTAAACAACTCGATCTGCCAATGATGGTCGAAAATAATACCAGCGCCTATGGCACTGGTTTTACCGTGACCATTGAAGCTGCTGAAGGTGTGACTACCGGTGTTTCTGCTGCTGACCGTATCACGACTGTTCGCGCTGCGATTGCTGATGGTGCTAAACCTTCAGACTTGAATCGCCCTGGCCACGTTTTCCCATTGCGCGCACAGGCGGGTGGTGTACTGACTCGTGGCGGTCATACCGAAGCGACTATTGATCTGATGACGCTGGCAGGCTTTAAACCTGCAGGTGTGCTGTGTGAACTGACTAATGACGATGGCACCATGGCCCGCGCGCCAGAGTGCATCGAGTTTGCCAACAAACACAATATGGCGCTGGTCACTATTGAGGATCTGGTTGCATACCGTCAGGCGCATGAGCGCAAAGCTAGCTGAAAATAACTGCTAAGACTGGTGCGATAATCAAAGAAACCGAAGCTGTAGAAGGCTTCGGTTTTATTTTGCCCTTACCCTGCTGAATGTAAATTTCACCGCTTTATCTATGAGTAAATTTCACTAATATCAGACAACCTTTTTCATTATGATCAAAATCATATAAATGTTCCGATATTATGCGACCATATAAATATATCCGAAAATGGATATGTGAAATTTATGCGCTAAATGTTTGGTATTGTTAAATATTAAGGGTAAAAAGGATGTTTATCTCCTGGTACTGGATTGTATTGATTGCGCTGGTTGTGGTGGGGTATTTCCTGCATTTGAAACGTTATTGTCGGGCGTTTCGCCAGGACAGAGACGCACTGCTTGAAGCGAGAAACAAATACTTAAACAGTGCGAGAGAAGAGACAGCAGAAAAGCTGGAGTAGTGCTTCTGCGATGCCTGCAGATGTTGTCCATGCTGGACAACATCTGAAGTTGTTTTCAACCAATTCCCGCCGTTTGTAACAGCACTAAACTAAATCCCATTACTGACATCCCACACAGCACGCCATAGCTGGGATTATTATTGGGATCAATCTCTTTGGCTAACGGCATTAATTCGTCCACGGAGAGCGCCACCATGATTCCTGCAACCGCCGCCATGATTGCCGCCATGACCACCGGGGAAATCATGCTACCAAGGATTAACCACGCCAGCACGCCGCCGAGAATTTCCGCCAGCCCAGAAATCCCCGCCCACAGAATTGCGGTGCGTTTCGACCCCGTTGCCGCGTAAACCGGCCCCGCAACCGCCAGACCTTCAGGAATATTGTGCAACGCCACGGCCAGTGAGATGCCAAAGCCCAGCTCCAGGTTACTGCTTGCCGTAACAAAAGTGGCAATCCCTTCCGGGAAGTTATGCAGACTGATTCCAAGAGTGAGCAGAATAGCAGTGCGCTTGATCGATTTGGGCAACGGTTGCACCGATTTTTGCATTAAATCCTGCGGATGCGCATGCGGCAACATGCGGTCCAGACCAAAATAGCCCAGCAGACCAAAGATAAACATCCCGTAGCCCAGAACGGGGGACATTCCTTCGGCGGCTAATGCGGCAGGGAGCATCTCCATCAATGAGATCAGCAACATGATCCCCGCCGCAAACCCTAGCGAAAACGCCAGCAGTCGGTTCGAGGGTTTTTGCCCGAGAACGCCGAGAAACGCGCCAATAAACGTGGCTGCCCCCGCCAGTATGGTCAGAATGAGAGGTACTGACATCGACAACTCCTTATAAATCTTCACCTTCAGGCAGATCGTCAAAATAACTGATGATGATCATCATCGTTATCCGGGTTCTTACTCCGCCGAACAAGCGTATTGTGAGGATATCAAAATGACACCTTTAGTTAAGGATATCATCATGTCTTCAACACGTATGCCAGCATTGTTTTTAGGTCACGGTAGTCCGATGAACGTGCTGGAAGATAATTTGTATACCCGCAGCTGGCAGAAGTTGGGGATGACATTGCCACGTCCGAAAGCGATTGTCGTGGTTTCGGCTCACTGGTTTACCCGTGGTACAGGAGTGACTGCGATGGAGACGCCGCCAACGATTCATGACTTTGGCGGCTTTCCGCAGGCGCTGTACGACACCCATTATCCGGCTCCTGGCTCACCGGCTTTGGCTCAGCGATTGGTTGAGCTGCTAGCGCCAGTGCCTGTCACACTGGATAAAGAAGCCTGGGGCTTTGACCACGGCTCGTGGGGCGTACTGATTAAGATGTATCCGCAAGCGGATATCCCGATGGTGCAGTTAAGTATTGATAGCACCAAACCCGCCGCCTGGCACCTTGAGATGGGGCGTAAACTGGCAGCGCTGCGAGATGAAGGAATAATGTTGGTCGCCAGCGGTAACGTGGTGCATAACCTGCGCACGGTGAAATGGCATGGCGATAGTTCCCCCTATCCGTGGGCGACGTCGTTTAATGAGTATGTGAAAGCGAATCTGACGTGGCAAGGATCGGTGGAGCAGCATCCTCTGGTGAATTATCTCGACCATGAAGGTGGCGCGTTATCGAATCCAACACCGGAGCATTACCTGCCGCTATTGTATGTTTTAGGTGCATGGGATGGGCAGGAGCCAATTACCATTCCGGTCGATGGTATAGAAATGGGCAGTTTAAGTATGCTTTCGGTGCAGGTAGGTTAATAGATGAAGAAAACCGAAGCCAATTTCTGGCTTCGGTTTGCATTACCTTACTTTCTTAGCAGCTTGAGTCCCCATGCACCGCTCATCACTAATAGCAGCAATAAGCAAAGACCAAAAGCCAACATACAGGCCTGAGCCATGTTCATAAAGTGCCACGGCGGTAGCAGATACCAGCCCTCAGATTGCTGATACATCGCCACAAACCACTGCTGCATACTGCTCAGTGTGACGCCATCGGGAACGATTGGCGCATCATAGCCGCAATCCCCGGTAGGTTTGAACCAGTTTGGTGCCCACTGTGCCAGCGGCAGGTTAAAGGGGAAAGTTGGATCGGTAGAGCAACCCTGAACGCCAAACAGTGAATCGGGATCCGGGTTATGCACCGCATGGTGGATATCGTTCAGTTTGAATGAAAACTTCAGCCCCATGATGCTGCCGTAAAATGCCATCACGCAGCCAATCAGCTTAAGGATGATGTTCTTCGGGTTGATCGCCGCAACCAATCCTCCAATAACCATCACAAACATGGCATAGCGAATGTATACACATTGCTCACAGGGGGCCATGTAGAGATAGATCTGGAAGAAAGAGTGCGCCAGGATAATTAACGCGCCCATCGCAACGGCCATTAACAACCACAAAAAGCGTTGCTCCTGCCATCTGACCAGTGTGTCGACTGGTGATGTGCGAAGGTCTTTCCACATTCCCTTAATACCCATAGCCTGTTTCCCTGTTATTTGCTTGCTAACTCACGGATAAGGTCTGCCATCGCGTCGATGGATTTGATGCTCTTGGTGTAGATCAAGTACTTACCATTAACGACATAAGCTGGAACACCCTGGATTTTGGCGACTTCATAAGAGGCTTTCCATTTTTCCAGTGTTTCTTGTACCGCTGGCTCTTTCAGTGCAGCTTCAAAATCCGCCTGGCTCATACCAGCAGCATCCAGACCCGTTTTGATAAAGGCCGCGGGATCTTTACCGTCAGACCAGCGTTCTTTTTTGTCGTGATAAGCCGCGTAGTAGGCAAACTTGGCTTTCTTAAACTGAGAGTTAGCATCAAATAAGGAAATACCTGCTGCTTTATCTTTATTGATCAAGACAGCAAAGACTTCGCTCGCCTGTTTACCGTATTCGCCTTTGGTTTCCAGATGGAACGGCGTGAAAGCAACGACATCTTTCACTTTTTCCGATACCGGACCGGTAACCGCTTTGTCGTACTTGTAACAGAACGGGCAGGCGTAGCTGAATACCTTAATCAGCGTTTTGTCGGCATTCGGAATCGGTTTTTCCAGGACCATATAATCCGTGCCTTCGGTAAATGCAGAAGCAGTAAATGAAACCGCCAGAGCCGCAGTAAGTAGTACGCTTTTAAACAGTGATGAGATCCCTAATTTCGACATTTTTATTCCCTTCTTAATTATTTAAACATCTGTTTTGGACGGACTAACAGCGCACGGTAGTGAGTCTGGTTGGGTTTATCAGACATCACGTCGATTTCCACTTTCACTTCTTTGGTTTTGTAGTCGATCTCGTTCAACTTACCGACGGTCGGCTGACCGACGTCAAACAGATGAATGGAGCCACCGAAGCCGAACATGGTGTCACGGTCAGCCTGGTATTCGATAATGGAGGTGATTGGGCTATAGAAATCGTAACCGCGTTCTTTACCGTATTCCCAAACTTGCTGAACGGTACCTTTCTTCTCATCAATCTTATATTCCACAAAACGGGAATATTTCATGGTTGGTAAGGCAGGTTGTTCCAGATGGCGACCGTCGCCGTTATCAAAGATAGTGAGTGTACCTTTGCTGGAGATCCATGCGGTATGCTGGGTATAGGTGAAGTCGAAGTCTGAGTTTTCACACAGGCCATTTTCGTTACAGGTGATCGGCTTACCGTTAGCGTCAACGGGTTTCAGCAATTTGCTGGCCAATGGTTTTTCCCAGCCTTTCGAGGGGGCAAGGATCCATTTCACTTGTTTATCACGACCAATTTTCACAACGCCCTGGTGACGAGAAGAGAGGATAATTGAGTCATCTTTCGCGTCATAGGCGATGGAGTTGACGTGCGCCCAGTTACGACCTGGTCCTACACCCAGCGCGTCGCCAAACGGCGTATCTGGTTCCAGTTTTGCCTGCTGTCCGGCGTGAGCAAGATCAACGTTAACGCAAACTGCGCCAGCATCCAGTGCACCGAGCAGAGCATCACGTTTCGGATCGAGGATCTTCGTCAGATCCCATACATCGACAACGCGACCAGATTTATCGACTTCGAGGATATGATCACGAATGGTGGTGACGTGTACGCCGTCATCGCGACGGTAGTTACTCTTACCTACGCGCAACAGTACCGTACCATTAGGCGTCTCAATGGATTCATGAGTGGCGTCAGCGAATCCGCGCGGCAGTTTATGATCTTCCAGCACCTGA
Organism: Escherichia sp. E4930; assembly: GCF_005845405.1. Taxonomy (NCBI): domain Bacteria; kingdom Pseudomonadati; phylum Pseudomonadota; class Gammaproteobacteria; order Enterobacterales; family Enterobacteriaceae; genus Escherichia; species Escherichia sp. E4930. The sequence continues at coordinate 105,298 of NZ_VCDZ01000015.1, forward strand.
CCCATCATGTCGAACTCGTACCAGTGCTGGCCTTGTACTGCGGTAAAGGTGCCGCGTGGTGTTTCGCGGATACCCATCAGATAACCACGTTTGTTGATATTACGGTCACGGCCATCGTAGAAGGTGTCTTGATCCAGCCACCAGCGGTATTCACCTTCGGTATCGACAATGAAAGTAAAGGGTGCGATATCAAAAGGCAGTGCGCCGGTTGCCGGACCTGCATCGAGGATCCCGGCATTTTTATCTTTCTCACCGTGCCAGTGGAGATCGGAACCTTGTGCCGTAAAGGTGTGGGTATTAACCAGATAGAGGCGATCTTCAAAACCAGGTGCGACTTTAACGACTTTGGTCTGCTGTAGATCAGAGATGGAACGGTTATCCATGTAATTGTTGACGATGGCTGAAGTTTGCACCACGTAATCATCTTTCATGGCCTTGCCGTTTTCTTTCCACTCAACGGTCACTTTGTTGGCAAATTTCTGATAAAGACCAAAAATCGGTACACCATCGTAAGTTTTTAGTGACTCCTGGCCTACGGGATAGCTGATTTCAACGCCTTTTTCGCCCTTCCCGTGGACGGTAACTTTGACGTCAGAAATGACGTGGCTATCTAAGTTAACCAAAGCAGTCAGTGGGGCATTGCCGTAGGGATCGACAATGACTGCACCGAGTTGCCCGGCAGGTGGTGCAGGTTTAAAACCCGCCGCCATTACGCCAGTTGCAGACAATCCCAGAGCTAATGCCACCGTTCCAGTTACCAGTGTTTTTCTATATTTATCAAACATGGATATATCTCCTTATATAACGCAAATATATAATAATGATGAATATCGACTGTTGAGATGGTACTAATAAATTTGTTTTGTGAATGAAAAATGTGACTCTAATAAAATATGAGAATGTTTTGCTGCTTTTGAATATATTGTTATTTGTTGAAACAACTATTTATTTTTAATGGATAGTAGGGTGGCGATATATTAATAACAATGTTCAATATTGCGTAGTGTGATCTCTGTGACATTGTTTTTTAATTATTAAATTAAAATATGAAGAGATAAAAACAAAATATTTAATATATATCAATGTGTTATGCGGTGATTTATTTACTTACTTTAATTGCAATATCACTTACATATGACGATTTAACATTAAATTGGTTATTAATGTTAAATAAAGGTTGGAGATGTGTGGCTTTATATATTGATGGAGATTATAAATGATGGATTATGAAAAGTTGCCCCGATTATCGGGGCAATATTAAGCAGTGTTATTCAACAAAAATATGCGGATAAAACCGAGACATATCCTGGGTGATCAATGCACGGTCTTCACGAATACCAATTCCGGCGGGTTGATCGTTCACCAGCCAGCTACCAATCAACATATAGCTGTCGCCAAATTTCGGCAGCGGATGGAATTGCTGAACAATCATGCCTTCTTCGCCATACGGACCTTCCGCGGCTTCAATGGTTTTGCCATTCTCGATAATCGACACGTTTGCGCCTTCACGCGAGAAGATTGGCTTAACCACATATTTTTCCATTTCTGGATAATCATCTTCCGCAAAATAAGCGGGCAACAGGTTCGGATGATTCGGGAACATCTCCCACAGTAGCGGCAGAAGCGCTTTGTTGGAGATAATGCTCTTCCACGCCGGTTCCAGCCAGCGTACGCCAGCATCTTCCAGCTTGGTGGAGAACATCTCGCGCAGCATAAACTCCCACGGATACAGTTTGAACAGGTTAGCGATGACCTGATCCTGTAAATCCGTGAACTGACCTTTTTCACCTAAACCGATATCGTCGATGTACAGGAACTCGGTAGCAATTTCAGCTTCCGTCGCGCAGTCCTGCAAATACTGGATGGTGCCACGATCTTCCACCGTGTCACGACAGCAGGTGAGATGCAGCAACTGGAAGCCATACTGTTCACGCAGCTCGACAAAGCGATCGATCAGCTTTTCTTGCAGACTGTTAAACTGGTCACTGCCTTCCGGCAGGTTGCCCGCGTTAAGCTGATCTTCCAGCCAGATCCACTGAAAGAATGCTGCTTCATACAGTGACGTGGGCGTATCAGCGTTATTTTCCAGAAGTTTAGGTTCGCCAGTGCCATCCCACGCCAGATCAAGGCGTGAATAAAGCGACGGCTGGTGCGTCAGCCATGACTGACGCACAAAACTCCACGTGTGCTTTGGAATGCGGAATTTGGTCATCAGCTCATCGCTGGAGATCACTTTTTCCACCACTTTCAGGCACATCTGGTGCAGTTCGGCGGTGACTTCTTCCAGCTTTTCAACCTGGGCGAGGGTTAACTTGTAGTAAGCATCTTCACACCAGTACGGCTCGCCGTACATGGTGTGAAAATTGAAACCGTATTCGTGGGCTTTTTCACGCCAGTCTGGGCGCTCGGTAATACTGACTCTTTCCATCGGTATCAGCCACCCATTGAACGAGAAGAGGTGCCGGTTGCGCTACGCTGCATAGTGCTTTGTTTGGCAACAGATTCACCAAAACCGCCGCGGGTAACGGTAGTGGTGGTCGCCGGTTTTGGTGCCATTGCCGTCTTCGGTACGGTCATGGTGCGACCTGGCTGGCTGCGCCATAGTTTTTACCCGTCGCGTCGGTATATTTACCGTAAGCCGGGCTGGCTGGGTTTTTCGAGGAGAACAGCGGCTGCTGTGCAAATCCCGCGCCGCCGCCCATCAGACGTCCCATCATGTAACCGGCCATCAGCGGCATCCAGAAACTCCCGCTGGATTGCTGGGCCTGCGCCTGGTTTTCAGGTGCCATGCCAGCCTGGGCTGGCGCCTGCTGGCACTGACCTTCACCAAATTCGGCAATACAGTCTTCACGAGTGGCGTATTTCGGCGCAGTACGTTCTGCTTCTTTCAGCGCATTGTTGTACGCGGTGGTACATTCGGCGCTTTTGCCTGGGTTTGCAGCTGAACAGTCGTCAGCATTTTGATAGAGAGACACTGTTTCATCACTCTTTTCACAGCCTGCCAGCATAAAAACAGTAGCAACAGCGAGAGCGACAGGTGTCAGGTGGCGTGCGCTCCAGTTTTTGCGGAACGATGCGTGGCGTATGGATTTTGTCCGTTTCATTTTTGTCTTCCGGGACCAGTGGTAAATACCCATCAGAATAGAGGATGGCTGGTCGAAATTGAAGCGAGAAGGGGGAAGAATGCGGCAGATAACCCGTATCTTTACGTTGCCTTACGTTCAGACGGGGCCGAAGCCCCGTCGTCGTCATCAGTTACGGAAAGGGTTATGACCGTTACTGGTGTTAGTGCGTGCGGATGCTTGCTGAACGGCTGGTGCCGGGCTATCAGGTGCATAACCGTCAGCAATAGCATTCTGTTCTGGCGTTTGCGGCGCAACGTTTTCTGGATTAGTAGAAACCGGTTTGCTCAGCGCATTGTTCAGTGCCAGCAGATCCTGCTCGTTCAACGTACCCAGAGCTGATTTAATATTCAGCTGATTAATCAGGTAGTTATAACGCGCATTTGCCAGTTCTTGCTTGGCGTTGTACAGCGTAGTGGTCGCGTCCAACACATCAACAATGGTACGCGTACCAACCGAGTAGCCCGCTTCCATCGCGTCTAAAGAGCTTTGGGCGGAAACCACGGCTTGTTTGTAGGCGTTAATGCTACTGATAGATGCATTAATGTTGTTGAAGGAGGAACGCACGGTCTGCACGACGCTACGATGGGCGCTTTCCAGTTGCTCGCTGGCACCGACAAAGTTGTACTGTGCCTGTTTCACCTGCGAGTTAACCATTCCGCCCTGATAAATCGGCAGCGAGAAGCTCAGGCCCACTTTGTTCTGGCCCATATTGCTGTCGTCATACTGGCCTGTGGTCGCACCACGGGTTTTTGAACCGCTGTAAGAGGTGTCAGAAATTCCGGTAGAGGCCGTCAAATCCAGAGTCGGTAAGTGACCGTCCTGCGCCTGGCGAATTTGCTCGCGCGCCAGGTCCTGGCTCAAACGTGCCTGTAACAGGGACAGGTTGCGTTTTTCGGCTTCTTTCAGCAGCGCGTTAACCGGCTGTGGATTGTCGGTCTTGAAGTTTTCGACATTCAGCGCCGCCAGTTCCGGATAGTAGTTACCGGTGATCTGACGCAGCTGCTCAACGGCGTTGTCGAGGTTGTTACGTGCGGTCACTTCGTTCGCCAGCACGGTATCGTACTGTGCGCGGGCGTTCTGCACGTCGGTGATCGCCACCAGGCCCACGTTAAAGCGTTGGGTGGTTTGATCTAACTGACGGTAGATTGCCTCTTTTTGTGCCTGAGTATAAGAAAGCACGTCAATGGCATTCAACACGTTGAAATAAGCGGTCGCGGTGTTGAGGATCAAAGTTTGTTGATCGGTCTGGTAAGTGACGTCCTGAATACCGGCAGCTTTTTCCTGCAAGGTCAGTGCGCGCCATTTCGACATATCGAAAATGGACTGGGTCAACTGCAGGGACGCACTGGTTGCGTTAGAGTTGATGCCGTTCGCGTCGCGGTAGCCGTTGCTGTAGGTGTAATCTGCACCTAAACCTAGCTGTGGCAGTAATGGACTGCGTGCTTCATTAATTTTTTCAAAGGCAGCATCACGATCGGCGGCAGACTTACGCAATTCCGGGTTACTAAGGCGTGCTTGCTGATAAACTTGCATCAGGTTCTCGGCCTGGCTCAACGAACTGAACCCAGAAAGGCTCAGGCCGATAAGAATGGGGAGCAATTTCTTCATTTGCATTCCTTGTGGTGAAGCAGTATTTAGCGCGATCAAACTGTAAAATTATTGCGGATTCTAGCAGAAGCCGCTACCGCAAAAGGTTGGCGTTACGTGCCATAGGGCATTAATGTGCCTCAATTTAACACATGACTGCTCAAACGGCAGTCAAACGTCTCTGAAATTCACATTTTATTCACTATTAGTGCCAGGACATTAGCCATGCTTAAGCCAGACAACCTGCCCGTTACATTTGGCAAAAACGATGTAGAAATTATTGCACGAGAAACACTTTATCGCGGCTTTTTTTCATTAGATCTTTATAGATTTCGCCATCGTCTATTCAACGGACAAATGAGTCATGAGGTCCGACGGGAAATTTTTGAACGCGGTCACGCCGCAGTCTTGCTACCCTTTGACCCAGTGCGCGATGAAGTTGTACTGATTGAGCAGATACGAATCGCCGCGTATGACACTAGCGAAACGCCCTGGTTACTGGAAATGGTTGCCGGGATGATTGAAGAAGGTGAGAGTGTGGAAGATGTTGCCCGTCGCGAAGCGATTGAAGAGGCGGGACTAAAAGTGAAACGGACCAAACCGGTGTTAAGTTTCCTGGCAAGCCCGGGCGGCACCAGCGAGCGTTCGTCAATTATGGTGGGCGAAGTGGACGCCACGACCGCAAGCGGTATTCACGGTCTGGCTGATGAAAACGAAGATATTCGCGTTCATGTGGTAAGTCGGGAACAGGCATACCAATGGGTAGAAGAGGGGAAAATCGACAACGCAGCGTCGGTCATCGCTTTGCAATGGCTGCAACTGCATCATCAAGCGTTAAAAAATGAGTGGGCATAAATGAAGCGTTACACACCTGACTTTCCTGAAATGATGCGCCTGTGCGAGATGAACTTTTCACAATTGCGCCGTTTGTTACCGCGCAATGACGCACCCGGTGAAACTGTAAGCTATCAGGTGGCAAACGCACAATATCGGCTGACGATTGTGGAATCGACCCGATACACTACCCTGGTGACTATTGAACAGATTGCGCCAGCGATCAGTTACTGGAGCCTTCCGTCGATGACGGTGCGTCTGTATCATGACGCGATGGTGGCTGAAGTGTGTTCAAGCCAGCAGATTTTTCGCTTCAAAGCGCGGTATGATTATCCTAATAAAAAGTTGCATCAACGCGACGAAAAGCATCAAATTAATCAGTTTTTAGCGGACTGGTTGCGATACTGTTTAGCACATGGAGCGATGGCGATTCCGGTTTATTAGCGTCGTGAAACCTAAGGACACCATTTGGAAAGCCTGTTAACCCTTCCTCTGGCTGGTGAGTCCAGAGTCAGGATTTTACAAATTACCGATACTCACCTGTTTGCGCAAAAGCACGAAGCCCTGTTAGGGGTTAACACCTGGGAGAGTTACCAGGCAGTGCTGGAGGCGATTCGCCCACACCAGCACGAATTCGACCTGATTGTCGCGACAGGTGATTTAGCGCAGGATCAAACGGCTGCGGCCTATCAGCACTTCGCTGAAGGCATCGCAAGTTTTCGTGCGCCCTGCGTCTGGCTGCCGGGCAACCATGATTTCCAGCCTGCGATGTACAGCGCGCTACAGGACGCGGGTATATCTTCAGCGAAACGCGTGTTTATCGGTGAGCAGTGGCAAATCCTGTTGCTGGACAGCCAGGTGTTTGGCGTACCGCACGGTGAGTTAAGCGAGTTTCAACTCGAGTGGCTGGAACGTAAACTGGCTGATGCGCCAGAGCGCCATACCTTGCTTCTGCTGCATCATCATCCGTTGCCTGCGGGCTGTAGCTGGCTTGACCAACACAGTCTGCGTAACGCGGGTGAACTGGATAACGTGCTGGTGAAGTTTCCGCACGTCAAATATCTGTTATGCGGCCATATCCATCAGGAACTGGATCTCGACTGGAATGGTCGTCGCCTGCTGGCAACGCCATCGACCTGCGTGCAGTTTAAGCCGCACTGTTCTAACTTCACGCTGGACACCATCGCGCCCGGTTGGCGTACGCTGGAACTCCATGCCGATGGTACGCTGACCACAGAAGTACACCGCCTGGCAGACTCCCGTTTCCAACCAGATACCGCTTCAGAAGGTTACTGATGTCGACGCTTCTTTATTTACACGGTTTCAATAGTTCGCCGCGTTCTGCGAAAGCGAGCTTGTTGAAAAACTGGCTGGCGGAACATCACCCTGACGTTGAGATGATTATTCCGCAGTTACCGCCGTATCCTTCCGATGCGGCAGAACTGCTGGAATCCATTGTCCTGGAACATGGCGGCGATTCGCTGGGTATTGTCGGTTCGTCACTGGGGGGATATTACGCCACCTGGTTGTCGCAATGTTTTATGCTGCCCGCAGTGGTGGTAAACCCGGCGGTGCGCCCGTTTGAACTGCTGACGGACTATCTCGGTCAGAACGAGAACCCCTACACCGGGCAGCAATATGTGCTAGAGTCTCGCCATATTTACGATCTCAAAGTCATGCAGATTGACCCGCTGGAAGCGCCGGATTTGATCTGGCTGCTGCAACAGACGGGAGATGAAGTGCTGGATTACCGCCAGGCGGTGGCGTACTACGCTTCCTGCCGCCAGACTGTTATAGAAGGCGGCAACCACGCATTCACGGGCTTCGAAGATTATTTCAACCCGATCGTCGATTTTCTTGGTCTGCACCATCTCTGACGATCAACTCGAATTACTAACTTAAACCATGACGCAAACTTATAACGCTGATGCCATTGAGGTACTCACCGGGCTTGAGCCGGTTCGCCGCCGTCCGGGGATGTATACCGATACCACTCGCCCTAACCATTTGGGGCAAGAAGTCATTGATAACAGTGTGGATGAAGCACTGGCGGGTCACGCAAAACGCGTGGACGTTATTTTACATGCTGACCAGTCGCTGGAAGTGATTGACGATGGCCGTGGGATGCCGGTGGATATTCACCCGGAAGAAGGTGTTCCGGCGGTAGAACTGATTCTTTGCCGTTTGCACGCGGGCGGTAAATTTTCTAACAAAAACTACCAGTTCTCTGGCGGTCTGCACGGCGTGGGGATCTCGGTGGTTAACGCCCTGTCAAAGCGCGTAGAAGTTAACGTGCGCCGCGATGGTCAGATTTATAACATCGCCTTTGAAAATGGCGAAAAGGTGCAGGATTTGCAGGTTGTCGGCACTTGCGGTAAACGCAATACCGGTACCAGCGTGCACTTCTGGCCGGATGAAACCTTCTTTGACAGCCCGCGCTTCTCTGTTTCACGCCTTACACATGTGCTGAAAGCCAAAGCGGTATTGTGTCCTGGCGTTGAGATCACTTTTAAAGATGAGATCAACAATACCGAACAACGCTGGTGCTATCAGGACGGTCTGAATGATTACCTGGCGGAAGCGGTAAACGGCCTGCCGACACTGCCGGAAAAACCGTTTATCGGTAACTTTAACGGTGAAACGGAAGCCGTTGACTGGGCGCTGCTGTGGCTGCCGGAAGGTGGCGAACTGCTGACCGAAAGTTACGTCAACCTGATCCCAACGATGCAGGGCGGTACGCATGTTAATGGCCTGCGTCAGGGGCTGCTGGATGCGATGCGTGAGTTTTGCGAATACCGCAACATCCTGCCGCGCGGCGTGAAGCTGTCGGCGGAAGATATCTGGGATCGCTGTGCCTATGTGCTGTCAGTAAAAATGCAGGATCCGCAGTTTGCCGGGCAGACCAAAGAGCGTCTCTCTTCGCGTCAGTGCGCGGCATTCGTTTCGGGCGTGGTGAAAGATGCCTTCACCTTGTGGCTGAACCAGAACGTTCAGGCGGCTGAACTGCTGGCGGAGATGGCGATTTCCAGCGCCCAGCGCCGTATGCGTGCGGCCAAAAAAGTGGTGCGTAAAAAGCTGACCAGCGGCCCGGCACTGCCTGGCAAACTGGCAGACTGTACCGCGCAGGACCTTAACCGTACCGAACTGTTCCTCGTGGAAGGTGACTCCGCAGGCGGATCTGCCAAGCAGGCGCGCGATCGTGAATATCAAGCGATCATGCCGCTGAAAGGTAAGATCCTTAACACCTGGGAAGTTTCTTCCGACGAAGTGCTGGCCTCGCAGGAAGTGCATGATATTTCGGTAGCGATCGGTATCGATCCTGACAGCGATGATCTTAGCCAACTGCGTTATGGCAAGATCTGTATCCTGGCGGATGCTGACTCCGATGGTCTGCACATTGCCACGTTGCTCTGCGCCTTGTTTGTAAAACACTTCCGTACGCTGGTGAAACATGGTCACGTATATGTAGCGCTACCACCGCTCTACCGCATTGACCTTGGCAAAGAGGTCTATTACGCCTTGACGGAAGAAGAGAAAGAGGGCGTGCTCGAACAATTAAAACGCAAGAAAGGCAAGCCAAATGTCCAGCGTTTTAAAGGTCTGGGTGAAATGAACCCGCTGCAACTACGTGAAACCACGCTCGATCCGAACACTCGCCGTCTGGTGCAGTTGACCATCGATGATGAAGACGATCAGCGTACCGACGCGATGATGGATATGCTGTTGGCGAAGAAACGCTCGGAAGATCGCCGTAACTGGTTGCAAGAGAAAGGTGACATGGCGGAGATTGAGGTCTGATAATCTTTACCCGGCAAACAATAGTTTTGCCGGGTTGTCGCTGATTATTTTATTGGGCACAGTTTGTTACGATCTGGAAATAGTGTTGCCAGCGAACCAGCCAGAGTTTTCCAGTCTGTAGCCATTTTTTCTGCTTGCGCAGGTGTTATTACTGCACCCTGTTGTTTAATAAGATCATTCTCCACTTTGGTATAGTGAATAACGGTAAAATCCGTAGAGGACCATTTATCCGTAGAAAACATTTTCGTCATCGCATGAATGTTTGCTTTCCCGTCGTCGATAAAAACAATCGCGTCATATTTGTTCCCCATTTTGTCCAGCATATAATCGAGAATTACACCTTTATCTTGCCCGGAAGAAAAAAATACACCCTGGCTGTATAGCCATGACCGTTTGATTTTCCCTTTTTCAAATGGGGGCAAAGTATCCTCTTTCTTCCTGAGTGCAGAAGAAGAAAAATCAATGCCATTTCGCTTTAATTCCCGTAATGTCGGAAAGAGAGTATCCGGTGCACGGGATGTCAGAGCAAAGGCGGTATGCTTTTGTTGCCACTGTTTTAACAGTGTCGGTAACTGTGGCTCGGTAAGCTGCATAGGGCTAAGTTCGTAAAGCATACTGATTGTATTTTCATACAGGCAAGGAACTTTTTGCGAGTCATCCGGCTTTAAGGGCAATTTATCGGTTTGCCATTGATACCAGATATCACCGCCAATGCGTGTGCCACTCGTTAATAACGTGTTATCAATGTCAAAAACCAATAATATCTTATCGGAGGGATAGAGAGTTTCCTTTTCTGTGATAATTTTACTGACTGCACTATATTCGCCAGTAACTATATTTTTTACCTGTGCGTAAGATAAAGCAGGCAGAGCAGAGAGAATCATCCAGAAAATGGTTTTAAATTTATTATTCATTTTTTATTCCAGATTAGAAAGTATAAGTCAGACCCCAGCGCCAGCGGATTTGGCGATTACTTGATGTTTTATCCACACCTTTATAATCCGCAATACTCATATAGGGGATCCACGATCCCATTTTGTACCCTACTTTAAATGATGCGGTATAGTTTTTATGACCATCATTCCAGGTTAAATAACCATTATTGTAATAGACCAGGTTTAACTGATATTGGAAGTTGGTTTTTTGTGGTCGATAGTCGATCCACACATCGTAACGGCGGTTATTACGATCATCGTTGCCATAACCTTTGGATTTATCGGTGGCTTTATCCATGTCATAACGAAAACGACCCGAAACTTTCCACTCTTTGCTGAAATCATAACCCGCAGAAAGACCATATTCGTAAGTTGACCAATATTGCGTGGTATCAAGCCAGAACATAGGCTCTAACCAGAATTTTTTGTCATCCAGTGGCTTAAATCGGTATACAATGGATAAACCCGTTCCATTATTACCAAATTGTGAAGGATCCCATTTATCTTTGTCTCCTTCGTCAGTGTTATAACGTAATTCCCCCATCAAACCGATACCATTACTAAAAAATGTACCAAATTCGACGCGATCCGCGTGGGTGCGAGTATCATCAAGATATTCATGACGATAATCAATAAATCCATGCGGCTGCTCTGCAATGGCAAGTGTAGGTGACAGGCAGGATAACGTGGTTATTCCTGCGAGTGATAATTTAAGATAAGAACTCATAATATTCCCTTTCAGAATAAAATATATTTTGGCTGGCTGAATACACCATCTGATGATTCCAGGTATCAGAATTTTTATATTTGTATTTTAGCTTTAAATGTTAAGTTTGTTTTCCTTATCGATGAATAGATAGAATTTCGTCTGTTGATGTTGCTGGAAATTATTATCAGATACAAATATTAACGATGTATGTCCATCAATCAGAGGACCGAATGTTACCCCTTCAATACAATCCGCAGAGGAAGTGTAATCAGCAAAATCAATTAATAATTTTTTACTGACGGCTTGTAACGTAGATTTACTGGGCCAGTCTTGCAGGCTGTCAATATTCTTGATATCGCTGGCAGCAGTTAAATCGACCATATAAACTCTGACGGAGTAATCCCAGTCATTGAATCCGGCACTGACGTTTCTGCCGGAACGTTCGATGACCAACAATTGGTGATCATTCAGCGCCAGGACCTCGGATACGCCATTATCATTAATACCGAACTTACTCACTTGCGGAACAGGATCAGTAATATAGAGATATTCATGCAATTGCTTTGAAGGTCGACCGTCTGCATCTATAGAAAATTGCAGTAAGCGTGATGTGCCTGAATTTATTGGACTTGCAATAGGTCCATCCTGTTTAAGACTGCTTTCAACGGCGATAAAAAGTGATTTACCGTCTGGTGTAAGTGTCAGGCCCTCCCAGGCGTTGCCGCTGCGGATACCACTGCTGCTCTCTTTGTCAGGACTAATATTAAAGCGAGCAGGAAATAAAGACGTAAACTCCTTCTCCATTACGCCATCGAGAGTGCTCAGACGCAGTGGCGCACCTAACTCCGAACTCCAGAGTAATGATTTACCATCGTGTGTCAGGGCCAGACCTTCGGCATCCACCGTATTGGTCACGAAAGGCTGCTGCTTTGCATCAAGTAGTGGACGCTGGTTGAGAAAATTCACTTGCTCAATGCCCCTGGATGACACCTGCATTTTTAACGTATAAAGGCTGGCATCTCCCTCCTTATTATTGTTTCTGCTATCGTTAATAGCGTAGAAAATATTATTTTTTGCATCAAATGTGATGGCTGATAGCCCCGCGATTGTGACATTGTTCTGTTTTCCTCCCGTCCGGAAGCTAAACTCACCAGCATAATGAAGAAAACTGTTTGCCTGCGCTGTTGTGCATAACAGCGGTAATGCCAGAAAAATAGCGGCATACCTTATTTTCATGATATTTACCTTTGTGTATGTATTTGTTCTTAGTTGTGTTGTGAAAGAAAAAGATTAACCTCCGATGGTGTCGCCAGATGACCTCTGGCACCTAATGCGGTGATATTTATTGCTGCTGTAGCAGAAGCAAATTTTAGTGCTTCAATTAAAGTCATGTTTTTTATTAAGCTATAAACAAATGCACCATTAAAAGTATCTCCAGCGCCTGTGGTATCAATAACGGGAATTGTATAACTACCAATTTGCACTTGCTCATTGCCTTTGACTGCAATTACTCCCCGGGCATCCAGCGTTACTACGACAGCGTCAAGTTGATACTCTTCTTGTATATCATGCAGAAGCGTAAAATCTGGCTCTGTTGCATAGCCACGAATAAAACCGTCATAATTAAATATCGCAATATCAGCAAGGTGTAAAATGTTGGTAAGGTGTTCAGGTGTTGCAACGATATGAGGCTCAAGATCAACGACAACTTTTGTCGTCTGGCTACGGGCATGTTCGGCCAGCATACGAAATTTCTCAATATCGGCTGGCATCGTATAAAAAAAACGGCTTTGCGCAATTGCCTGTAGCGCTTTTTCTTTATCCCATTCATGTTCGCTGCCAGGCGAGTAAACCAACGTTTTCTCACCTGATTCGTCAATAAAAATAATCGCGGTATTGGCAATCAATTCCGGGATTACCTGAACGAAATCACAATTCACATGATGTTTTTTAAATCCATCAAGAATGACCACGGCTGAATGATCATTGCCCACACATGAAACAGATACCACATTGAGTCCCAGTTGTCCCATCGCACAGGCACTGTTGGCGACTGTGCCGCCAGCTTGTTCACCCAGACGTGTCCCGACCACTTTACCGCCACGTGTGGGGAGTGACGGGATAGATAAAAAAATATCTATATTTCCACTGCCTAAAGCGGCGACATCAAATTTCTTCATAGTCTTATTTCTCCCTATGGCTAACGCGTTGCCGCCTGCGTCGACATAATCACAACTTAAATGCCAGCACATTTCATATAACCACTGCATGACCAGAAATAAATTGCTGGACTCACTGGCGTCAGGTATAAAACTGATTAATTCTGCTGTCGCTCCCTGTTCAATAATTGCTTTTTGGGTTGCAAGGTAAAATGGGTACTCGCAGGATGTGGCTGGTAGTAAAAAATAATGCTGACCGACACCAGCCTGATGTAAGCGTAATGAATGATAAAATTCTTCCAGTGGAAGGGCTGTCGCACGAATCTGTGGGCCGCAAGAAAGTAAATTGCTCCCCGATAATGCCAGCCCCCAACTTAAGCCACTACCCAGAAACGTCATCTCTTTTTTCTGGTAAAAATGTCGCTTCTTTTGCTGCCAGTGCTGATTAATCAGTTTAAATTTCTCTTCCAGCCCCTCTTCAATATGCAGCGGTATTATGTCTGGACATAATTTTTGCGCTAAGCGCAGGAGAGCATAAAGTGTGACGCTACTACTTTGCGTTGGAATACCCTGTTTGTTTGCCCATGTGTAGAGCATATTTTTTGTTATTGCGCAAAATAGCGTTCCAGGGCAATTCGTCACACCTAGCACTTGCGCGTTTGAGCTTACTGCGTGGCGGAGAGCGTCAACGGCCAGTGATGGTCTGCCGCTCGCGCTGAGAATAATGATCAATGTTTCTTTCTGATAACGGGTTAAATCAGTCTGAAGAAAATCCCACGTTTGCAATGCGGAACAAGACAGATGTGTGTATTTCCCCAGCCAGGCGGCGGCACATAGTGCCACCGTCCAGGAGTCGCCCGATCCCACTATACAGACGCGTTCAACAGCACGTCTATCGAGCTGAATAGTAGAAAAACATTCACCCCAGATAACTGCCAAATGGCGTAACGCTGCCGCCGTTGCGTCTATTTCCTCGCGAGTTTGCGCTAATGGCATAATGGGATTACGGGCTGACATGTTCATTATTTCTCCTGTGCCTGTAATGCAAGCAACGTCAGGCCCGACGCGATCGCTTCAAGATCGAAATCTTTATTATTTACGGCGCGGAAAAAGGCATATTTATCTTCAGGGAGCGCATCAAAACCGCGCCATGCCCCTGCAATTGCGCCTGCCATCGTAGCGATGCTATCGGTGTCATTGCCAATATTGGCGCAGGCATGAATGGTTTCCCAGGGTTCTCCTTTGCAGTACAGCAACAGACCGATTGCCGCAGGAATGGATTCATGGGCGGCAACAGAGTTACCGACCAAACCTTCCATTTCTCGCAGACAAGACTCCAGATCATTGGCTCGTCTGGCGATGTCCGCTGCAAGTTGGATGCGCATGGCGATAGATGGTCCTGCTACACATCGTGCATATTGTTTGGCCAGGCGTTCGCCGTAATTCGCTCCCCAGAGTGCGGCGTCCAGTAATGATGTGAGCGAGGCTTCTGGTAACATAGCCTGCGATGTCGCCGCAGCGATGGCGCAGGCGCTGGCAATCGCAATATTGGTGTCATGCGACGGTAAACAAGTTAATAAAGCCAGGCGGCATGCTTTCTCTTTATTACCAGGCCAGATCAATCCTGCCGGGGCTACACGCATCCCGGCGCCATTCGTGGTGCCGACATTGGGAGCCTGGCGAGAAGACGTTCCAATACGCCCAATGGTATTTGTGGGTCTTCCTTCTTTTAGCGCCTTAACAATTTGTTCAGTTGTGGGGCCTTTATAATTTGCGTAGGGCTGCATATCGGCCCAACGCAGAAGACAGGCTAACCAGTCATTATTGGTGAAGTTATCAAATCCAGCCTCAATCAGCCCTTCTGAAAAAACATACATTTGGCTGGAATCGTCGGTGATAAGTCCCGCAATGCCATTTAATGAGCCAGCGAATGTATCGGCAGGAGGAGAAACAAAATCATTTAAAAAACCTCCCCATTGCGCTTTTATTTCATCAATGCTGTAGAGTTCAGTCGCTGCACCTAATGCATCACCCATACCTGCGCAGGCTAATGAACCTAATATTTTGTTATAAATTACAGTTTGTTTCATTTTATTCACAATATTCTCTCTATTACACGCTAAAACTGTCTTTTGTAATTCGTGCTTTGTAGGAGTACCGACTTGCGGGATAAACCATCTCTACATACTCCATCGGTTTGCGTTCCACGGATAATGTGACGCGAGTACAACTTAATACGACGTCATCAGCAGTCAGTTCCAGTAATTGACGTTCAAGGGGCGAGGGAAGCCGGGCAGAGATAACTTCCGTTGCTTCTAAAGGTTTAATTGCGAGTTTTTCTTCCAGTAAAATATAGAGCGAACCCGTCGCCAGCAGCTCTTCCTGAGTTATTTTTTGTCCGTCATTTAACGCAAGCCATGATGTCTGAATACCTAGAGGTGTACTTCCCATATAGCGAACGCGTTTTATACAGAATACAGTATGGACATGGATATCCAGGTCGAGATTTTTTCTGATAACATCACTGACAGGAATATAGCCTATTTCAATAATATTCTGTGCTGGAATACCACCGCGAGCTTTAATATCGTCGGTAAAGCTATGCAATAAATGATTCTCTCTACTACGAGAAGGTAATACAAATGTCCCTTGCCCGTGGACACTATGCAGGTAGCCGCGTTGTTTAAGGCTTTCTATTGCCTTTCGAATGGTTGTTCTGCTACTTAAATAATGTTCTGACAATTCTCTTTCTGTCGGTATAGCTTTGCCTTCTTTCCATTCACCGTTATCTATTTTTCTCTTTATTTCATCAAATATTTCACGATGCTTTAGCTGACCTTTACTGGCTTTATAAATTTTCATCATGACAAAGCCTCATTTCAAGTGGTTGATACCAACTCTACATTCTTTAACTTTTATTACGCATGGTGCTTGTTCACTATCTGTGACATGAAACAGAAAAAACCACATTTATTAATAAAAATCATGCAGTTAAATTAAATTGGTTTTTATGTGATACTGCTCAATATTAACTCAGTGGTTTGTTGTGGTATCTACCAATGCATTTATTCTCACTCGTAAAGTTATGTGCTGAATGAGTTCCGATACATTTGTTTTTAATATAATTTCACGTGATCAATGAGTGCTGTGTATGAAACTGACAATAAATGAAAAGATAGGTTTTGGCGCCGGTGATATGGCTATTGCGATAGTAATGATGTCTTTAGCTATGATCATCACTTATTTTTACACGGATGTATTTGGTCTGAAACCCGTCGACTTAGGTGTTCTGTTATTTTCTGTACGTATCCTTGATGCTGTGATTGATCCTGTTGTGGGAACAATGACAGACAGAACGAATACACGTTGGGGAAAATATCGGCCGTGGTTGCTTTTTATGTCAATACCGTTTGGGATAAGCATTTGGTTGATGTTCACCACACCTGATACCGATTATTCAGTTAAGCTTTTATGGGCCTGGGCTACCTATGTGTTACTTACCTTGACCTATACGTTAATCGCTATTCCTTATGTTTCATTAATCAGCGTTATCACGGATGATCCACAAGAGCGATTGAGCGCCAATGGTTATCGTTTTGTTATGACAAAAATTGCCATGTTCGCCGTAACAATTATTGTTCCTTTATCTGCAATGTATCTTGGGAAGGATAACGTACAACTGGGTTATCAAATAGCAATGGGGGCAATGGGTATTCTGGCAACGTGTTTATGCCTGTATTGTTTTTTTAGCGTGAGAGAGCGCATCTACCATCCAAAACCCAGCCTCGGTATGGCCGCGCAGTTTCGGTTACTGATCAAAAATGATCAATGGCTCATTTTGGGCGTTGTAATTGCGATCATTATGTTTGGCGGGATTATTCGTAACTCTGTAGCTGCATATTATGCAAAATATTACCTGAATGGTGGGGATGCTTTAATTTCACCGTTTTTAACTTCAGGCGTGATCGCCTCTGTTCTGGCTATGATCGCTTGCACCTGGCTTACTCGTCTCTATGACAAAATAAAAATATTTCGTTATACCCAATTACTGGCGTTCGTGGTGGGTGGTGCGATGTATTTCGTGCAACCAAATTCTATAGTGTTAGCTTTTACATTTTATATTGTGGTGACCTTCCTGACGGATATCCAGCTTCCCATTTATTGGGCATCCATTGCTGAGTCGGTGGATTACGGTGAAATGAAAACGGGGCAACGTGTTTCTGGACTGGCATTTGGCGGGATTCTCTTTTTTCAAAAGTTTGGTATGGGACTGGCGGGGGGCTTTATCGGAATCGCTTTAGCGTTTATGGACTATCAGCCTGGCGTTGAACAAACATCACAGGCGCTGTGGGGAATCTGCTTATTAATGACGATCATTCCCGCGATACTTAACCTGATTACCGGACTTATCATGCGATTTTATCTGATTAATAATGAATATTACGAACAGATTAAAGTACGTTTACAGCCTAAAAATATATGAAAATTTAATATATTGAATTTCTATGGTAGATCTGATGGGCGTAGCGCATCAGGCAATTTGGAGTTTGTCATCAGTCTCAGCCCGGTAAACATACCGGGCTTTTTTGATCAAAATTCCATTTTCACCGTGAATTGCACTTCACGCGGATCGCCAATCTGATTCCCCAGATTATTTGTGGCGATGGAAGAGGTGTAATACGTTTTATCAAACAGGTTTTTGACGTTTAATTGCAGTGTGACCGGATACTGCAATTTCATTTTGTATGCGGCGAAGGCATCGGCAACAAAATAGCCTGGCAGATAATAGTCAGCCCCATTGGTTGCCGAACGACGGCTTACGCCATGTCCGCCACCGCCAAACGTCAGTGTGTTATTGCCTGGCATGTTATGAATATCATAGGTCAGGAATAGCGAACCGGTATGACGAGGAACATTCGGCAATGGTTTTCCTGCATAATCAGGATCTTCCAGAACCTTAGCATCGGTATAGCCGTAGCTGGCAATGATATTAATGTTTTCAGTTAATGCTCCCGCAAGGTCGACTTCTACCCCTCTTGAACGAACGCGGCCTGCCGTTTTGGCGATGGTTTCATCACCAATACTTTCGGTATACAACACGTTACGTTTATGGATATCAAACAGCGCAATATCTGCGGTTATACCATCGAACAGCTCGAATTTTGCCCCGACTTCGTAAGCATTAGATGATTCCGGTGGAAGATCGCCGATGTAGCTGGCAATTGACGATTGCGGCATAAATGTTTGCGAATAATTAGCAAATAAGGATACCGATGGCGTCAGTTTGTAGACTAACCCCAGTTTGGGCGTCCATTGTTCATCGCGGCTGTCAGTATTGACATTAAAAGGACGGCCTTTACCCGCATATTGCGTGTAATACTGATAGCGGATCCCGGCGACGGCAATCCAGTTATCGGTCAGATAGAGTGCGTCCTGTGCATAAGCTGAGTAGCTCTCCTGTTTGATCGTCTGATCACTGTCCGACGCCGAGACAGTTGTGCATTTGCTGGTATTGCCGTAAACAGGGTTGTAGATATTGAAATCTTTAGCGTTTTTACAGCGAATCATATCTGTGCGCAGAAGATCATAATATTCATATGACACCCCACCCAGAATCTCATTATAGAACCCAGCAATATCAACATTCCCTTGCAGATCCGCACGAGTAGAATGCATACGCTGTGTAGATCCCTGAGTTGCATCAACACGCCGTGTCAGCGTTCCTGTCGTTGCATCATACGCGGTAACACGAGCCTGATTATCGCTGTATTTATCCTGGCTGTAGCTGTAATCAAAGCGCGCTGTCCACTGGCTATTGAGATGATATTCTGCGTTGAGTTGCGCCAGATCGGACTGACCATCTGTAATATTAAACGGTTCGTCGAAACGTATTTTTCGATCAACGTTTACGGGCTGTTTCGTCGTAAGGTCGAAAATCGTTCCACGATCGAACGGCGTTTTATAATCCCGATGTGAATAGAGCATGGTTACTGTTGCATTATCACCAAACCAGGTGAGTGATGGGGCAATAAATGTGCTGCGCTCTTTACCGAAATTCCGCCAGTAATCTTCATCCTGCACTTCCCCCGTCAGGCGGTATGCCAGCTGAGTGCCTTCAATGGGACCTGTGATATCCAGTTGCCCAGTGCCTCCGCCAAAACTGGAGGACGTGGCTGAGACAGTACCATGGAATGTTTTTTCCGGGCGCTTTGTCACGACGTTAATCAGTCCGCCAGGATCAAGAATGCCATACAGCGTGGAGGCCGGACCTTTTAGCACTTCCACACGTTCTGTTGCAGCGTTGAAGCTGCGAGGAAGTACGGTTCGCAGACCGTTGGTCATGATGGAGCCATCCCGGTTAGCACCAAACCCACGACGTACAAAGGCGTCCTGAGTTCCGCCTAATGTATTGGTCTGTACCACGTTACTGACGTTATAAAGCGCCTCATCCAGCGTCGTCGCATTCTGATTTTCCAGAACCTGATCGCTAACCGTATTGACCACCTGCGGGATATCCAGCATCGGCATATCGGTTAATGTCGCCGTGGAGGTGCTCAGAGGTTGATAACCATCGGTCGCCTCAGTTGCGGTATTTGCATCCGCTGTAACAGTGATTGTTTCGCCATCTTTGGTCGTTGCAGTGTCGGTTGCATGAATCATCGGTGCTGCAAAGAGCAGTGAAAAGAGCGCCCGACCTTTGATTCCTGAAAATGAAGGTGTGAACTTAGCCATTTAGTCTGTTATCCCAAAAACTCACGGATTGTCGTGAGTGAAAATTGTTTCTTGTTGCTCACTAAGCACTATCCGTTTGTTATTTCGCCATCGGATATGTAATTGAGAATCATTCAATCATGCGGTAATGTAGTAGTAAATGAGAAATAACAAAAAATTGCTACATGTGTTTTTATGAGAGGTTAATGCAATTCAATTGATGGTAATTTATTAATATTTAATGGTTTTATTTTTATCTTTAAAAATATTTCACCTGTTATTTACCTTGTTTTTGTATGGCTTTTAACTTCTTGACTACTACATTATGTGGCGTCAAACTCTCAAAAGAGAATGAGTTTTATTTTTGTTTGTCTTTGATTAAGTTGGCGTACACGTGGCACATAACGCAAAAGGGCAGGGGCTGATCCTCGACAATGTTTCTGCCGGGTATCACAAGAAAATCATTGTTGATGGTGTTTCTTTCTCCGTTCCCACAGAAAAAATGACCGTTCTGGTTGGGGCAAACGGCTGTGGAAAGTCGACGTTGCTCAGCACCATTGCACGTATCTTGCAACCTATGGGCGGCTCAATATTGCTGGATGGTAAAGCGATTCACGAGCAACCAACGAAAGCGTTATCCCGTAGACTTGGGATCTTGCCGCAGTCGCCATTATTGCCGGAGGGCTTAACCGTTTATGAACTGGTGTCGCGTGGGCGTTTTCCCTGGCAGAATTTCATACGTCAATGGAGCGACGCCGACGAGCAGGCGGTAGAAGAGGCCCTGAAATTAACCGGTACGCAGGAGTTTGCACATTTACCGGTTGAAAAACTCTCTGGTGGGCAGCGCCAGCGTTGCTGGATTGCGATGGTGTTGGCGCAAAAGACGCCTTATATCCTGCTGGATGAACCCACAACCTGGCTTGATTTACGTTATCAGGTTGAAATTCTTGAGTTATTACATGACTTAACGCGTCATCACGGGCGTACAGTCGTCGTGGTGTTGCATGATCTGAATTTTGCCGTCAATTATGGCGATACGTTGATATTTTTACGCCAGGGGAAAGTGGTGCGTGTGTTGAATGAGGGGGAGCATTGCACACCTGAGCTGGTAAAAGCTGTCTTTGACGTTGATGTTCACGCATCAATAAATCCTCTGACGGGAAAGCCGTTCTTCATGCCGTTTCGTGGTGTAGAAAAAGTATGATGCGCACAGGGCTGGTTACTGTAATTTTCCTCGCCTTACTGCTGGTGGGATGCGTGGTATATCCAGGGATTGGTGCCCGATTTATTGCACCACAAACGGTGTTGCAGGCATTTCTTCATTTTGATCCGCAAAACTTCGATCACAACGTAATTGTAAGACTCCGTTTGCCGCGTTTAGCGGCAGCATTGCTTACCGGTGCTTCTCTTGGTGTTGCCGGTGCTTTGTTGCAGGCTGTCATTCGTAACCCATTGGGGGAGCCACATATTTTAGGCTTAAATGCCGGAGCCGCTCTTGCTGTCGTTGCCGCCAGTGCGCTTGGACTGGCCTTTCCGGTTGGACGCCCACTGCTGGCATCTACGGGGGGCGCGTTATTGTTCCTGTTGATATTGCTGCTTTCCTCCGCAGGGCGTTCAGGGTTAACGCCAATGAAAGTTACTTTATGCGGCGTGGCGCTATCGGCGTTCGTGTCCTCAATAACGGCTGCAATCCTGATTCTTGACGAACAAACGCTGCTGGCGATGCGGACATGGCTAGCAGGTGATTTAGCAGGGCAGGATTGGGCGACGCTGGGTACGTCCGGCTGGTTTTCTCTGGGGGGATTTGTGTTAGCCCTTTACCTTGCGCCCTCTCTTAACATGTTGGCACTGGGCGATCGCATGGCGCAGGGGCTGGGCGTCTCGGTACTGCGCACGCGAACATTCACCCTGCTTGCGATCGCGTTGCTCTGTGGCGCAGCCGTATCGATTGCTGGCCCCATTGGTTTTGTCGGCCTGTTGGTACCGCAGATTGTCCGGCGTCTGGTATCAGCGGATCTGCGCGTTCTGCTCCCTCTTTCAGCCTGTGTCGGTGCCTTACTGCTATTACTGGCAGATATTATTGCCCGGACGCTTTTCACGCCCCATGAGTTAGCGACCGGTGTCATGACGGCGTTAGTTGGTGCGCCTGTTTTTGTCATTATGGCGACGAGGATGTTCAAATGAGTCGGATAATGAACGTCGGGCTACGCCCACTACGTGTTGGTAAGTTTTCGACACTGGTACGCCCTAAAAATCTGGTGTTGCTTGGTGGGCTGTTTCTGTTTGCGGTTGGAATACTGATATTCGGTCTGATGCATGGCTCTTTCTCCGTCCCGGCATCGGAAGTAGGACGAGCATTGTTCTCTCCAGAAAACGTAAGCACAGACGCACGTTACATTGTGCAGGATATTCGCTTGCCGAGAGTCATCATGGCATTGCTATGCGGAGCTATGTTAGGTATGGCGGGGGCCGCGATGCAATCCATTGCGCGTAACGGCCTTGCCGATCCCGGTTTAATCGGCGTCAAAGAAGGATGTAGCGTGGCGGTGCTGTGGCTGATTTTCCAGTTTCCAATGCTGGGAATGTTCTGGCGTCCAGTGGCTGGTCTTGCTGGTGGCTTGTTGGTGGCTTTAATCGTGATTTTTTGCGCGCGCGATATTTCCCGTCCGCGATTTGTTCTGATTGGCATTGGTGTTTCCTGGTTTTTCGCCGCCGGTATCGGTGTATTTATGACCACTGCAGATGTTCGAGATGTACAAACTGCATTGATGTGGCTATCGGGAAGCCTGCATGCAGCTAACTGGATGTTAGTCGGTATTTCAGCCTGTTGGATGTTGCCAGCCGCTCTTTTATTGCTGTTCACCGCCCGGACGGCGGATATCGCTCTGCTTGGTCATCAGGTTGCAACCGGGTTAGGGGTGAATAGTTCTCGTCTGGCGTTGTTACGTGTCGCCGCACCAATAATCCTGACAGCCGTCTGCGTTTCGTGTGTTGGTAACATCGGTTTTGTCGGATTGATAGCACCCCATATATCACGTTTTATTCTACGTGGCGGGCAGACGACATTACTGCTGGGGAGCGCCGTATCGGGGGCGTTGTTAGTTATCCTGGCGGATAGCATTGGTCGTTTGGCTTTTTTGCCTTTGCAACTGCCTGCCGGAATCATTATTTCATTGATTGGTGGACCATTCTTTTTGTTACTGCTCTGGCAGCGCAGGAACAGTTTTTAACGGGAGTTATATGCGTTTATTTTTTTCTCTGCTGATACTGTTGTCATTCTTTGCCCGCGCGACAGAACCTGTTCAGGTCTTTACTGATGATTTAGGGCGCAAAGTCACTGTTCCTGCTCATCCAAAGAGAATTGTCTCTTTACACGATCTTGATATCACTATTCCTCTGATTGAGCTCGGTGTACCACCTGTCGCCAGCCACGGGCGAACCCGGCCTGACGGTAGCCATTTCATTCGATCTGGCGCGTTATTGACAGGTGTCGACTTTGATAATTCATCGATCGCTTTTATTGGCACCGCTGATATTGATATTGAAGCGATTGTGGCGGCAAAGCCTGACCTGATCATCACAGAACCGACCCGTAATACGCCCATTGAACAACTGGAAAAAATTGCGCCCACGGTGAGCATTGATCATCTCAAAGGGGGCGCGCCAGAAATCTACCGCAAGCTGGCAGAACTTACAGGAACGCAGTCGCAGCTGGCGATACTTGAACGCCGCTATCAGGCACAAATCAATGCGCTGAAGGCGACGCTGGACAGCCAAAAAATAACGGTATCGGTGATTCAGGCAAATCAGGGAAAAATTAATGTGATGCATAGCTATCATTCGCTGGGGCGGGTATTACGCGATGCTGGTTTTCGCTTTCCGCCGCTGATTGAGAGCATTCCTGAAGGTGGACGAATGGATGTGAGCGCGGAGCGTTTACCTGAACTGGATGCCGATTTTGTTTTTGCAACCTGGCGCGGTGACACCGGTGGTAAACCTCAGGATGAGCTGGCAGCAATGGAAAAAGTCATGCCGGGATGGTGTCAGTTTCTGACGGCCTGTCGTTCCGGGCGCTATGTGCTGATTTCTCGTGAAGAGGCGATTTCTAACTCCTTTGCATCTCTGGGGCTAATGGCTGCGCAGATACAATCACAAATTGCGGGACGACCTCTACCGGAGGCTAAATGATCCAGAAAGACAAAACGCGGGTTGATATTTATGGTGAGCGTTTTCGCACTCGTGCGAGTCAGTTAACGCCTGGGTTAAGAGCTGTCGCCAGCTACATTAATGAGCATCGTGAAGTGGTACTCGAGCAAACGGCGATGGAAATTGCGGCCACGTTGAACACTTCCGATGCCACAGTTATCAGGGCTATACAGGCCCTGGGGTTTGCCGGGCTGCGAGATCTGAAACGCACTCTGGAACAGTGGCTTGGTCCAGCCCTTAGTTCCAGCGAAAAGATGTCTACGACGGTGAGTAACTTGACGAGCGATGTTAACACCGCAATCGACTTTGTTCTTGAAGGGCATTTGTATACCTGTAATGTCCTGTCAGAGCCTGAAAACCGCCACGCGCTTGCGCAAGCGGTAGCGTTGTTGGTGCAGGCACGGCAAGTCGCAATTTTTGGCATTGGCGCTTCGGGTATTCTGGCGGACTATACCGCACGACTATTCAACCGCATAGGCTTGCCAGCCACGGCGCTAAACCGTACGGGTATTGGCCTTGCCGAGCAACTGATCGCGCTTCAACGTGGCGATGTTCTGATCATGATGGCGCAAAAATCTGCGCACCGGGAAGGACTGACAACGCTGCGTGAAGCGAGACGGCTGGGGATCCCTGTTATTTTGCTGACAAACGCGCTGGATTCACGTTTTAGCAAAGACGCCAGTATCGTGATTCATGTTCCGCGCGGGGATGAAAAGGGGAAAACGCCGCTACATGGTACGGTATTGTTGTGCCTGGAAATGATTGTCTGGTCGGTGGCTTCCGCGATGCCGCAGCGTGCGGTTAAAACCATTAAGCGAATTAACGATTTCCATCGGGGGTTGAAAACGGGAAGAAAGAATGGCTAATCTGACCTGAGGCCGGTAGCAAAACCGGCCTCTTTTCAGGAATGTTAAATCCCCGGTTGCAGGATGCGGATATTCATCTCCAGCACGTCGCCTTTTACGGCTTCGCTGTACGCTTTCATGTGCGGGGTCTGCAAGTGCGCTTCAAGATGCGCGATGCTTTCCCACTGCTCAATCATCACGATAGAGTCCGGCGCCATAGACTGGAAACTCACGCCAGCAGCGCAATCCACCATCGGCGCATAGCCGTGGCAACCTTCTTCCTTCAGTACGGTTGGAACGATTTTAGCAAACTGATCCAATACCGCCTGACGGTGATGTTGACCAGGACGAGTACGGATTTCTGCGATTACTGTAATCATGGTTAACTCCTTCTAAAGCCAGAGCCCTAGTTAACCAAAAATCTCTACAAGATGCTTGCGATATTCTTCAGTATAGCGGGGAACATCAGGCATTTTTATCACATCATTAGCGATAAATGTCGGCAGCGGTTCCATACCCAGGAATTGGTTTGCTTTATGGAACGGCAGATACACGCCGTCAACGCCAACGCCGTGGAAGAATTGGTCTTTTTCGGTGAAGGCTTCCATTGGTGCGTTCCAGGTCAGGGAAAGCATATATTTTTTGCCCTGTACCAGGCCGCCAGAACCGTATTTTTTTGACGGATCTTTGCGGGTACGACCATCGCTGGCATACAGCGTGCCGTGACCTTCGGTGAACACATCATCGATATATTTCTTCACCGTCCACGGTGCGCCCATCCACCAACCTGGCATCTGCCAGATCACCACATTAGCCCAGAGAAAGTTTTGTACTTCGGCTTTGACATCGTAGTCGCTCTCGGCGCGAACGATGCGGACATCATGCCCGAGGTCGCGCAGCGTGCCATCCGCGACTTCGGTCAGGGTGTCGTTCAGTTGACCATTGGAGTGGGCGAATTTTTTCGCGCCGTTGATAATCAGGATGTTGCTCATTTTTTATCCTCAAGGTGAGACGTTTGCCGACTATAGTACGTCACAGAGCGGTATGGTGAAATTAGCAAAATGTGCAAAGTCTTTTGCGAATTTAGCAAAAATCTGTTCTTGCTCTGACTCACCGATGCAGGATAAATATTTTCTGAAAATGACAATACTGATAGCAATTTCTCATAATTCCCACTAGCACAGGATTAATTTACAACGTTGGTTCGGATTTTCTGCGAGTTGATAATTATGGTATTGGATAAGTAAAAATGAAAATATCAGCGTGTGGCGTAGATAATTCTAAATAGATTTACGGGAGGGCATCGGAAATCAGAGCGCAGACTGGACTTTTTTAGAGAGTACTAACTTATGTTAAAACAGAAAATTAAAACAATATTTGAAGCTCTGTTATATATAATGCTTGTTTATTGGTTAGCAGATACATTTTTTGCATTCAATAAATATGACTGGATGCTTGAATCGGGAGACAATATTTGCAATATACCTTCCGTATCAGGCGAAGAACGTATATTACAAGCAGTGATAGCCGCGTTTTTTCTTCTGACGCCATTTATTATTATCATCTTAAGAAAACTCTTTGTGCGGGAAATGTTCGAGTTTTGGTTATATGTAATCTCTCTCGTTATTTGTCTGGTTTGTGGTTGGTGGCTTTTTTGGGGACGACTTATATTTTGCTATTAATAAAATCTATGAGAGTCGTTTTAACGGCTCTCATAGACATAGGCGTTACCAGCTCACCTTCGCCTCAAATCCACCTTGTTCCGCATTCCCAAACACAACATTCATGCCATGCAATTTGGCGATTCGCTGGACAATCGATAGCCCAAGCCCGCTGCCGGTAGCGGTTTGTCCGGGTGGGCGGTAGAAACGTTCACCAATTCGCGCCAGTGCCTCTGGTGTCACACCGGGGCCGTTGTCTCTTACGGTGAAATTATCTGCATTTAGAGTGACGTCCACCACGCTGCCCTGTGGACTGTAACGTACTGCGTTATCCAGCAGATTTCGTACCAGTAGACTTAGTAATAGCGGTTGTCCGGTGCGTTTGATGCCGTGGGCATTGAGCGTCAGCCGCACGTCAATTTTCGCCTGCTGCGCTGTATGGTAAATATCCATCACCGACGATTGCAGGAGGTCTTCAAGCGGGATCTCCGCGACGTCCTGAAGGTTATCCAGTGAGTCGAGCCGCGACAGGGTGAGCAACTGATCAACCAGGCGGGTAGCGCGATCGATCCCCGAATGTAATTGCATTAGTGCTTTTTTCCGTGCCTGTGGATCATCATCGGAAAGCTGTGCGACTTCGGTTTGTACTTTCAGTGCTGTTAACGGGCTACGCAGTTCGTGAGCTGCATCAGAGGTAAAGCGGCGCTCACGGACCATCATCGCATGTGTGCGGGCGAACAGTTGATTCAACGACTCGACCAGTGGACTTACTTCGCTGGGTACGCCAGTAGTATTGAGTGGTTTTTCCGAGTCAGGGTCACGCATACGTAGCGCCAGCGCCAGTTTGTTCAGCGGTGCGAGTTCACGCCCCAGTAGTACCATCATGATGATTAACATAATGGGCAGGGCGATAAGCCACGGGATCAGTTGTCCGATGACAATCGCCAGCGCCATGTCTTCACGGTATTCCCATTCCTGACCTACAACGATGCGGTATTTACCATCAGACGACGTCATCCAGACAAAACGCCAGGGATCATCTTCATCTACCAGTTGACCGTTAGTAAATCCTTCACGTTGATAGCTGTAGGGAATGTCTTTTCCGTTATCGCCATCATTGAGCACCATTTTGCCGTCGTGGGTAAAGATGGCAAAGGTCAACGCATCGTCATCCACATGACCATGTTTTAATTTATTTGGTGTCCGTGCCATGCGATCCGCAGCGTTAATCTCGTTGAGATCGAGCGTACTTAACCGTTTGGCAAACAGCATCAGTTGGGTGTCGAACAGTTCATCGACGTTATCCGTTGTTTGCTTCCAGGCGACAAAGCTGGAAAGCAGCCAGGTCACCGAGGCCAGAATTAAAAAGATTAGCGTCAGCCTGACTCGCAGACTAAGACGTTGGGTAAATTTCATTTCTCACCTAATGTGTAGCCTATACCGTGAACGGTACGAATAAAGTCACTGCCAAGTTTGCGCCGCAGATGATGCACATGCACTTCAACGGCATTGCTGGTGACCTCTTCGTCCCAGGTATACAGTTTTTCTTCAATCAGTTTGCGTGGCAGTACCCGACCAGCGTTACGCATCAGTAATTCCAACAGGGCAAATTCTTTTGGTTTCAGCGTTAAGGGTTCGCCAGCCAGCGTGGCGATACGTTTGCCGGGGTCGAGCATGACGTTACCGTGGCGCAGCTCGTTGCTGGCCTGGCCGTTGGTTCGGCGCATCAGAGCTTCCAGCCTGGCAGCGACTTCTATCAACGCAAAAGGTTTGCATAGATAATCGTCGGCTCCCAGGCGCAAACCTTCCACGCGTTCGGCCAGAGCGTCGCGAGCGGTGAGAATCAGTACCGGTTCACGCTGACCTTTACTCCGCCACTCGCGTAAAATATCGCGGCCATCCATTCCCGGTAAGGTTAAATCCAGAATTACCGCGTCGTAAGGTGCGCTATAGAGCGCCTCTTTTCCCTGACGACCTTCCGTAAACCAGTCGACGCTAAAACCCATCTTACTCAGACCTGTTTTGATGCCATCGCCAATCAGCATGTCATCTTCTATCAGTAAAATTCGCATCTTTTCATCCCTGCGATAACTGTATTTGTTGCAAGTAAACCGTGTTGTAACGTGCTCTGTACAGCCCTAAATTTTCTTTTTTTTCCTTAAGAAGTTGTTAAGGACTATCTTGTTTAATGCTCGGAAACAGACATTAAAGGGAGTAACAAACATGAAAAAATTCGCAGCAGCAATTGCAGTAATGGCCCTGTGCAGCGCACCGGTAATGGCAGCAGAGCAGGGTGGTTTTTCTGGCCCATCGGCAACACAAAGTCAGACCGGAGGATTCCAGGGGCCGAACGGCAGCGTAACTAACGTAGAAAACGCGAAATCTCTGCGTGACGACACCTGGGTAACTCTGCGTGGCAATATCGTTGAGCGCATCTCTGACGATCTGTATCTGTTCAAAGATGCCAGCGGCACCATCAATGTAGATATCGACCACAAACGCTGGAACGGTGTAACGGTAACGCCGAAAGATACGGTTGAGATTCAGGGCGAAGTGGATAAAGACTGGAACTCTGTTGAAATTGACGTTAAACAGATTCGTAAAGTGAATCCGTAATTGTTACCGCTCCCGGGACGCGTTCCCGGGAATAATTTCGCAGGGAGGCAAAATGACAAACCTGACACTGGATGTAAACATTATCGATTTCCCATCAATCCCTGTGGCGATGTTGCCACATCGCTGTAGCCCTGAGTTGCTTAACTACAGCGTGGCAAAATTTATCATGTGGCGCAAAGAGACGGGGCTTTCTCCTGTTAACCAAAGCCAGACATTTGGTGTTGCCTGGGACGACCCTGCAAGCACCGCGCCGGAAGCGTTTCGCTTTGATATCTGCGGCAGCGTTAGCGAAGCGATTCCGGAGAATCGTTATGGCGTGAGTAATAGTGAGCTTGATGGAGGACGTTATGCCGTGGCTCGTCACGTTGGCGAACTGGACGATATTTCGCGCACGGTATGGGGCATCATTCGTCAGTGGCTGCCTGAAAGCGGCGAGAAAATGCGTAAAGCACCAATTCTGTTTCATTACACCAACCTGGGCGAAGGAATGGTAGAGCAGCAATTGAAAACGGATGTTTATGTGCCGTTGGTGTGATGGGGAATCTTGTGAGCCAAATGTGCCTTTGTGCTTGATAAATGGGTGGTTAACGAAAAGATTACTGCTCGCAAAAATTCTAAGTACCGCGATGCAGAGCATACCGTTTTGCAGCAGGTCGAGTATCTGGCGCTGGATAATTCGGTCACTGGCTATAACCGCTATCGCGCGGGAGAGGTCGATCTGACCTGGGTTCCGGCGCAGCAAATTCCTGCTATCGAAAAATCGTTGCCAGGCGAGTTGCAGATTATCCCGCGTCTGAACAGCGAATATTACAACTTCAATATGCAGAAAACGCCGTTTGACGACGTGCGTGTACGGCGGGCGTTATATTTGACGGTCGACAGACAGTTAATCGCGCAAAAGGTACTTGGGCTGCGAACCCCTGCAACGACGTTGACGCCGCCAGAAGTTGAAGGCTTTAACGCGCCGACGTTCGATGAACTGCAACAGCCAATGAGTGAGCGCGTGGCGACGGCAAAAGCATTGCTGAAACAGGCGGGATACGACGCCTCTCACCCGCTACGCTTTGAACTGTTCTACAACAAATACGATCTGCATGAGAAAACGGCGATAGCCTTGTCTTCCGAATGGAAAAAATGGCTTGGCGCACAGGTGACGCTGCGCACGATGGAGTGGAAAACGTATCTTGATGCCCGGCGTAGCGGTGATTTCATGTTGTCGCGGCAGTCGTGGGATGCGACGTATAATGATGCTTCCACCTTCCTGAACACGCTTAAAAGCGATAGTGAAGAGAACGTCGGTCACTGGAAAAACACGCAGTATGACGCGTTATTGAATCAGGCGGCGCAAACCACCGATGCGGGGAAACGTAATGCGCTGTATCAACAGGCTGAGGCCATTATCAACCAGCAGGCTCCGCTCATTCCCATCTACTATCAACCGCTGATCAAACTGCTTAAACCCTACGTTGGCGGTTTCCCGCTGCATAATCCTCAGGATTATGTCTACAGCAAAGAGTTGTATATCAAGGCACATTGATGCCTTTATCGCCGCCGGAGCACGTCCGGCGGCGCTAATGACGCTGATCTCCTGTGACTCGACGCGGCAGATAATGTAGTATCTCCAGCAATATTGCCCCTTTGAAGGCTGGCGAATAAGTTGAGGAATCAGAATTAATGAGCGATATGGCAGAGCGCCTTGCGCTGCATGAGTTTACGGAGAACGCCTACTTAAACTACTCCATGTACGTGATCATGGACCGTGCGTTGCCGTTTATTGGTGATGGTCTGAAACCCGTTCAACGCCGCATTGTGTATGCGATGTCAGAACTGGGCCTGAATGCGACCGCCAAATTTAAAAAGTCGGCTCGTACTGTCGGTGACGTACTGGGTAAATACCATCCGCATGGCGACAGCGCCTGCTATGAAGCGATGGTGCTGATGGCGCAGCCATTCTCTTACCGTTATCCGCTGGTGGACGGGCAGGGGAACTGGGGGGCGCCGGACGATCCGAAATCGTTCGCAGCAATGCGTTACACCGAATCCCGCCTGTCGAAATATTCCGAGCTTTTATTAAGTGAACTGGGGCAAGGAACGGCGGATTGGGTGCCAAACTTCGATGGCACGTTGCAAGAGCCGAAAATGCTCCCCGCCCGCTTGCCGAATATTTTACTTAACGGCACCACCGGCATTGCCGTCGGCATGGCGACGGATATTCCGCCGCACAACCTGCGTGAAGTCGCGCAGGCGGCAATCGCCTTAATTGAGCAGCCCAATACCACGCTCGACCAGTTACTGGATATCGTGCAGGGGCCGGACTACCCGACCGAAGCGGAAATCATTACCTCGCGTGCCGAGATCCGCAAAATCTACGAGAACGGTCGCGGTTCTGTGCGTATGCGCGCGGTGTGGAAGAAAGAAGATGGCGCGGTGGTTATCAGCGCACTACCGCATCAGGTTTCTGGCGCGCGCGTGCTGGAGCAGATTGCTGCGCAAATGCGCAACAAGAAGCTGCCGATGGTTGACGATCTGCGCGATGAATCTGACCACGAGAACCCGACCCGTCTGGTGATCGTGCCGCGTTCCAACCGCGTGGATATGGAGCAGGTGATGAATCACCTCTTCGCCACCACCGATCTGGAAAAGAGCTATCGTATTAACCTTAATATGATCGGTCTGGATGGGCGTCCGGCGGTGAAAAACCTGCGGGAAATCCTCTGTGAATGGCTGGTGTTTCGTCGTGATACCGTACGCCGCCGTCTGAACTATCGTCTGGAGAAAGTCCTCAAGCGCCTGCATATCCTCGAAGGTTTGCTGGTGGCGTTTCTCAACATCGACGAAGTGATTGAGATCATTCGTAATGAAGATGAACCGAAACCGGCGCTGATGTCGCGCTTCGGCATTACGGAAACTCAGGCGGAAGCGATTCTCGAACTGAAACTGCGTCACCTCGCCAAACTGGAAGAGATGAAGATTCGCGGTGAGCAGAACGAGCTGGAAAAAGAGCGCGATCAGTTGCAGGGCATTCTGGCTTCCGAGCGCAAAATGAATAACCTGCTGAAGAAAGAGCTACAGGCCGACGCACAAGCGTATGGCGACGATCGCCGTTCGCCGCTGCAGGAACGCGAAGAAGCGAAAGCGATGAGCGAGCACGACATGCTGCCGTCTGAGCCGGTTACCATTGTGTTGTCGCAGATGGGCTGGGTGCGTAGTGCCAAAGGTCATGATATCGACGCCCCAGGTCTGAACTACAAAGCAGGTGATAGTTTCAAAGCTGCGGTGAAAGGCAAGAGTAACCAGCCTGTGGTGTTTGTAGACTCTACCGGACGCAGCTACGCCATCGACCCCATTACGCTGCCTTCAGCGCGTGGTCAGGGCGAACCGCTCACCGGTAAACTGACGTTGCCGCCAGGTGCTACCGTTGATCACATGCTAATGGAAAGCGACGATCAGAAACTGTTGATGGCTTCCGATGCAGGTTACGGATTC
Source organism: Escherichia sp. E4930 (assembly GCF_005845405.1). NCBI lineage: Bacteria > Pseudomonadati > Pseudomonadota > Gammaproteobacteria > Enterobacterales > Enterobacteriaceae > Escherichia > Escherichia sp. E4930. The sequence continues at coordinate 137,970 of NZ_VCDZ01000015.1, forward strand.
GTCTGTACCTTTAACGATCTGGTGGCGCGTAACCGTGCAGGTAAAGCACTGATTACTCTGCCAGAAAACGCGCATGTTATGCCGCCAGTGGTGATTCAGGATCCTTCCGATATGTTGCTGGCGATTACTCTGGCTGGACGTATGCTGATGTTCCCGGTCAGTGAACTCCCACAACTGTCGAAGGGTAAAGGCAACAAGATCATTAACATCCCGTCGGCAGAAGCCGCTCGTGGCGAGGATGGTCTTGCACATCTATATGTCCTGCCCCCACAAAGTACGCTGACGATTCATGTCGGGAAACGCAAAATTAAACTGCGCCCGGAAGAGTTGCTGAAAGTGGCCGGTGAGCGTGGCCGTCGCGGCACCTTGATGCGTGGTTTACAGCGTATCGACCGCGTCGAGATTGACGCTCCGCGACGCGCTGACAGCGAAGAGTAAAATGCAGGAGAGGGCCGTACCTTCTCCTGTCAAAAAGGTGAACCGGATGAAACGTTGAAGTCGTCATCCGGTGCCGCATTTAGTCTGTATAAACAATAAAAATTCCCTTGAAACCGTTGTTTATTCATGCGTTGCGATTAACAATACGTTTTTCCAGAGAGCGGCTTTTAACAATGCCCTAACCTGATTTCAGGTGACGTACAATGCCAGTCTCTCAGATCTTCAGAGGGTGTTATGCTATATATCTTTCGTCTTATTATTACCGTTATTTACAGCATCTTAGTCTGTGTATTCGGCTCCATTTACTGCCTTTTCAGCCCGCGTAATCCGAAGCATGTGGCTACCTTCGGGCATATGTTTGGTCGTCTTGCGCCGCTGTATGGCCTGAAGGTCGAATGTCGCAAACCTGCTGATGCCGAAAGCTACGGTAATGCTATCTATATTGCTAACCATCAGAACAACTATGACATGGTGACGGCATCAAATATCGTGCAGCCGCCGACAGTCACTGTAGGTAAAAAGAGTTTGCTGTGGATCCCCTTCTTTGGGCAGTTGTACTGGTTAACCGGTAACTTATTGATCGACAGAAACAACCGTACTAAGGCACACGGCACTATCGCGGAAGTGGTGAATCACTTCAAAAAACGCCGTATTTCCATCTGGATGTTCCCGGAAGGTACCCGCAGTCGTGGTCGCGGCCTGCTACCGTTCAAGACCGGAGCATTTCACGCGGCAATTGCAGCAGGTGTGCCGATTATTCCCGTGTGTGTTTCCACGACTTCGAATAAGATTAATCTTAACCGACTGAATAATGGTTTAGTGATCGTAGAAATGCTGCCGCCAATTGATGTCAGTCAATATGGTAAAGATCAGGTTCGCGAGCTGGCGGCCCATTGTCGTTCGATAATGGAACAAAAAATCGCCGAGCTCGATAAAGAAGTCGCAGAACGCGAAGCCGCCGGAAAAGTTTAAGTCGGCAATCTGTATTTTTGCGGGAACACTTTCCTGCACGGTATTACTTTAGCCAGTTTTACATGGAGCAAATATGTCACTCAGTCGGCGTCAGTTCATTCAGGCATCGGGGATTGCACTTTGTGCAGGCGCTGTTCCCCTGAAGGCCAGCGCAGCCGGGCAACAGCAACCGCTACCCGTTCCGCCGCTGCTTGAATCTCGCCGTGGGCAACCGCTGTTTATGACTGTACAACGTGCGCACTGGTCATTTACGCCAGGAACGCGCGCGTCGGTCTGGGGAATCAATGGCCGTTACCTGGGGCCGACTATCCGCGTCTGGAAGGGCGACGATGTTAAGCTTATTTACAGCAACCGCCTGACAGAAAATGTCTCAATGACGGTGGCCGGGCTACAGGTACCTGGCCCGCTGATGGGCGGTCCGGCACGGATGATGTCGCCTAATGCTGACTGGGCGCCCGTACTGCCTATTCGCCAGAACGCCGCGACCTTGTGGTATCACGCCAATACCCCCAACCGCACGGCTCAGCAGGTCTATAACGGCCTTGCCGGGATGTGGCTGGTGGAAGATGAAGTCAGCAAGTCGCTGCCTATTCCCAACCATTATGGTGTGGATGATTTTCCGGTCATTATCCAGGATAAACGGCTGGATAACTTTGGTACGCCAGAATACAACGAACCGGGAAGCGGCGGCTTTGTTGGTGATACGCTGCTGGTTAACGGTGTACAAAGCCCGTACGTTGAAGTCTCGCGTGGTTGGGTGCGCTTGCGACTGCTGAACGCGTCGAACTCTCGTCGCTATCAACTACAGATGAGTGACGGACGTCCATTGCATGTAATTTCAGGCGATCAGGGATTCCTGCCAGCTCCTGTATCGGTGAAGCAACTTTCGCTGGCACCGGGCGAGCGTCGTGAGATTCTGGTGGATATGAGCAACGGTGATGAAGTGTCGATCACCTGTGGCGAAGCGGCGAGTATTGTTGATCGTATTCGTGGCTTCTTTGAGCCATCCAGCATTCTGGTTTCTACGCTGGTGCTAACGCTGCGCCCAACTGGGCTACTGCCGCTGGTCACTGACAGCCTGCCGATGCGCCTGTTGCCGACTGAAATTATGTCCGGTTCACCGATTCGTAGTCGTGATATTAGCCTGGGTGACGATCCTGGTATCAATGGGAAGTTGTGGGACGTCAACCGTATTGATGTCACCGCGCAGCAAGGAACGTGGGAGCGCTGGACCGTACGAGCAGATGAACCGCAAGCGTTCCATATTGAAGGCGTGATGTTCCAGATCCGCAACGTTAACGGCGCAATGCCGTTCCCGGAAGACAGAGGCTGGAAAGATACCGTTTGGGTCGACGGACAAGTGGAGCTGCTTGTCTATTTCGGTCAGCCTTCCTGGGCGCACTTCCCGTTCTACTTTAATAGCCAGACGCTGGAAATGGCCGATCGCGGCTCGATAGGGCAGCTGTTGGTCAATCCGATACCGTAATGGACCAATTAAATCTCCTGGCGATATGCAGTCACGGTGAGGAAAGACGTAAACAGACGGGTCTGAATCATTCAGGCCCGTCTGTTTGTCAGGTTGAAAATAATCCTGGCAGCATCAGACTAAGCTGCGGGAAATAACAAATCATTGCCATTACTACAAACAATGCCAGAAACATCGGCAGTAATGGTTTTATTGCCCTGTCGATACTGACCTTACCAATGCTGCACCCCACAAACAGAATGGTGCCGACAGGTGGTGTGCAAAGGCCAATGGTTAAGTTGAAAACCATAATTATGCCGAAGTGAATGGGATCAATCCCCAGATGTTGGGCGATCGGCAGGAAAATAGGTGTAAATATCAGGATCGCCGGCGTGATATCCATAAAGGTACCGACGATCAACAGAATAATATTAATAATAAATAGAATGACCCATTTGTTATCCGAAACACTGGTAATCAGTTCGTTGATCAACTCAGGAACATCAGCATTCGTCATGGCCCATGACATCCCCATAGAGCAGCCTACCAGCAACAGAACAATTGAACTGGTTACTACGGAGTCTAACAGGATATCATTGAGTTTCTTGATGGTGATTTCCCGGTAAATCATTGCCAGGGCTAAACTATAAATTACCGCTATTGCCGACGCTTCTGTGGGCGTGAATACCCCTGCGATAATACCGCCAATAATGATAAAAATAAGCATCAGGCTGGGAATTGATTCGCGGAATACCTGCAAAAACTGACGAAAATTGATGCGTTCGGCCACCGGATAATGGTTACGTCGCGCATAAAGTGCCGCCACAAACATTAAAGCAACAGCGGTGAGAATGCCTGGCAAGTATCCGGCTAAGAACAACGCAGCAACAGAAGTCCCTCCGCTGGCGAGTGAATAGACAATCAACACATTGCTCGGTGGGATCATCAGGCCAATAGGTGCAGAGGCAATATTAACCGCCGCAGAGAACGCCGGATCATAGCCCTCTTTTTCCTGCAGTGGTGACATAATGCCACCTACCGCGGCGGCTGACGCAACGGCTGAACCTGAAATCGCACCAAACAGTGTATTCGCGAGGATATTACAATGAGCCAGTGAGCCGGGAAGACGCCCAACTAATGCTTGCGCCAGGTTAACCAATCGTCGGGCGATGCCACCGGTATTCATAATGTTTCCGGCTAATACGAAGAAGGGAATGGCTAATAGCGTAAAGCCATCCAGGCCTACAGTCATCTTTTGCGAAATAACCGAAATGGCGGCATCTGGAGGTAAGGCAGTAATAATAGATAACAGTGAAGAAAGGCCAATGGCAAAAGTAATTGGCACACCTATTGCCAGCATGACGGCAAAACTACCAAATAAAATTAAGATGGGGTAGATATATTCAAAGTCCATACATCCCTCGTTAATGAGAATTCCATTTTCTATAGTTATCGATAATATTCATCACTGAATACCAGACTAGAATAAAACCACTGACAGGCATAACCCAATAGACTTTATCCATCGGCCATTTTAATACAGGGGAAATTTGTCCAACATGTTGGGCCTTTTCAACAACAATATTTCCGCCATAGATCATGAAAATAACTGCAAAGACGGTAATGATAATTTGGATAAAACTGTCAAGTGTCAGAACAGATGCCGTAGGAAGTTTCTGCGCCAATAAGTCAATAGCCAGATGTTTTTTTAAACCGGCTGTATATACACCGCCTAATAAAATCATCCACATAAATAAAATTTGGGTAAATTCATCAAGCACGGTGCTGGGAGCATTAAAAATAAAACGAGCAATAACTTGCCAGGTTACGCAGAACACCATAATGGCAAGAATGATGCTGCAACATCCGGAAAGGATCTTGTTAAGAATATGAGTGAGTGTTCGCATAAGTCTTCCATGAAAGGGCAGGAATTACCTGCCCATTAAGGTTACATACTTTCTACTTGCTCAAGGTTTTTAGCCGATTGTGCATCTTTCGCCTTGAATTCATCGTATAGCGGTTTTACGCGTTCTTTGAAAGCGGATTTATCAACATCAACCACTGTTGCGTTCATCTCTTTCATTTTGTCGTAGGCTTCTTTTTCAGCCGCAGGCCAGATGACATCTTTCATTTGCATCGTGGACTCATCGGCTGCCTTTAATAATGCCGTACGCTCTTTGTCGCCAAGTTTATTCAACACATTGGTGCTGATAATTAACACATCAGGCACCATGGTGTGTTCATCACGTGAATAGACTTTTGCTACCTCGGCGTGACGCATATCGGCATAGACAACGGTATTGTTTTCCCCGCCATCAACCACGCCTTGCTGAAGGGCGGTATAGAGTTCACCCTGGGCCATAGGTGTGGCGACACCGCCAAGTGCTTTCATCATTGCAATGGCGCTGGGGCTTTGCTGAACCCTGATTTTCATTCCTGCTAAATCTTCAGGCTTAGTAATTGGTTTATTGGCGTAAAAACTTCTCGCTCCGCCGTCATAATATGTGATACCGACGAAGCCTTTGCTTTCTGATGATTTGAGTATTTTTTTACCTAAATCACTTTGCAGAACGCGATAATAATGATCACGGTCACGGAATAAGAAAGGCAGGCTGAAAAGACTGTAATCCGGGGCGAAAGATTCCAGTGACGCAGCATTCACTTTCACCATCTGCAATGCGCCAGAGTTCATTAGTTCCAGTGATTCGCGCTCGTTACCCAATGTCGCATTTGGGTAAATACGAATAACTAGTTCACCATTAGAATATTCTTTGGTTTTATCAGCTAAATAGCTTAATGCTTTATGGACAGCATGGCTTTTATCCTGATTATGACTGAGTTTTAATGTTGTTTTTGCCAGTGTGGTATTGGAAATTAATAAACAACTGGTCAACAGCATAAGCGATGCCGTCAGAGGACGAAGTGCTTTCATATCCTGCTCCTGGTTAATATAACAGAAACGATAAATACAACGCTTTTCTATCGTTAGAATAAAAAGAGATTATTAATTCTCTGTCAGATAATGGAAAATCCCTGCCGGAACGGGAATACCTTCCTGCTGACATTTTTCTTTATAGTGCATTTGTGGATCGTTCGGTGCTAATACTTTTTCAACGCCGGGAACCGGTTTAACGGCATGAAGTTCCGTGACCATTTGCGCCATAGTTTCAGCAAAAACAGGATTGCCGAGCTTTTTCGGATCGATGGCAATAACCAAACTTGCCAGCTTACGCATCTTGTCATAATCGCCATACATGCGAACAATATGGTTACCAAAATTCGCATTCATCAGCACGCCAGTCAGTGCATCTATAGCCAGCGCAATGCCTGAACCTTTGTGCTGACCGAAAGGTAACAGGTTTTCAATTTTATGCGGATCAGTGGTGCCATTACCGTCTTTATCTATCGCCAGTCCTTCACCAATATGTTTTCCGGTTTCCTTTGCATGAAGTATTTTGCCGAAAGCCGTGGCACTGGTCGCCATATCAACAATCATCGGATGGCTGTTTTCCACCGGAAAGCCAAAGGCGATGGGGTTCGTTCCCAAAAAGCGTCCGGCACCGCCATGAGGCGCTACGCAGGTATCGGTTTGCGTCATTACGATAGCAATCAATTCTTGGTTGGTGACCATCTCTGCAAAATAAGATAACGCGCCACAGTGAGAGGCGTTTTTAACGCTAACAAACCCAAGACCTTCTTCCTGGGCCAGTTTGATGGCGTGCTCTGTGGCACTAATTAATGCTGAATGCCCCATCCCGTCATCAGAGTCGAGAATGGCCACTGACGGTGATATTTGCTCAATACTAAATTGCGCGGTTTTATTTAACCCTCCGGCAGCAAGGCGAGTGCAATAATGTTCGACACGCATAACACCGTGAGAATGCACACCGGTAATATCGGCATGTACTAAAACATCCGTAACTTGTTGTGCGGTGTTAGTATCCAGCCCGGCAGTATATAATTTGTGGTGTACCAGTGATTTTAAATTTGCTTCACCGACATAAACAGTTGTCATCTTTGTTCCCTTAAAAAGTGATCACACCCTTGACCATATTTTTATTTTCTACAACGTTACGCTGGTAATCTTCGCCAACACTAAAGAAATCAAACTCCTGATTTTTCATTAAGTTTTCGTGAATTTTATTGCTGCGCATCAGTTCAATTACCAATGCGAAATCTTCCCGTGTGGCATTACGACTGCTGAGTAACGTTGTCTCTTTTTTGTGGAAGGTTGGATCGTCAATAACGAGCTCACCGATATACAAACCGATGAAAACAATTTTGCCGCCATGACGAATAAGATTTACATCCTGACTCATCGAGGCTTTATTTCCCGTAGCATCCAGTACTACGCAAGCCAGTTCGCCGCCAAAAGCCTCACGAAGCGCGGTAATAAAATCTTCCTGTGTGGGATCGAAGGCATTAATAGCAAGATTATCCACAACGTGCTGGCGACGTTGACTATCAATATCAGCAACAACAACCTGTGCCCCTTTAGCCCGAGCGATGGATGCGGTAGCCAGACCGATTGGCCCGGCGCCAATCACCAGTACGTTTTGTGCAGCCTTGATCTCAGCCCGACGAACGGCATGTGCTCCAATGGCGAAGCATTCAACCAATGCGCCGGCGCTGTCGCTGACCTCGTCAGGGAGCGGCACAAGATTGTCTTCACGTACCGCAAGATACTCACTAAAACCCCCATCCTGATGCACGCCATATAGCGAAACACGTTCACAGCAGTTTGTTTTTTCTTCCCGACAGGCGGCGCACTCACCACATGGAATGCATGGGATAACGGAATAGCGCTGGCCTGATTGTGCAATCTGGCACTGACTGCCTGGCGAAACCGCTTCGGCGCATATTTCATGACCTAATACACGTGGGTAGCTAAAAAAAGGCTGTCTCCCGGCAAATGCGTGAATATCAGTACCACAAATACCCACAGCTTTGATTTTTAATAGCACTTCATTATCTGCTGGTGTGGGAATATCCTTTTCCACATATTCCATAACGCCAGGCTGCTGACAAATTAATGTTTTCATTTTTGCTTATCCGATAATAACTGGCTGATGGTGGCCTTGATGCCTTTGTTTTTTATATTCGCAAAAGCGATTTTTATTTCATTTATAAATGGTTGATGATTGCTTAATTCACCAAATATGGCGCTAAGGTGCAGTAATGCGAGCGCCTGTTGCCATGCGTCTTGTTGTTCCTTTATTAGCGCCTGAAATTGTTCACTCATTGGATCAGCGATAGACTGGCTTTTCTCAACAGCTTCAATGACATAATGCAACCAACCAGCAACGAGCAGTGACAGAACAGCATTGTTTTGCTTTTGCTGATGCAATTTCAGCCAGGGAGTCAGCGCACGCTGGGGAAGCTTTTGCGAACCGTCCATAGCGATTTGCCCGGTACGGTGTGCAACATTACGGTTGCTAAAGCGTTCAATTAACAGGTCGGCGTATTCCTGGACGTCGATATTTAAATCAGGATTAAGTGTTCGGGCTTGTTCATTGATCATCAGATGGCGGGTAATGGAACGAAAATTAGCGTCTTCCATGCATTGCCAGATAAATTCATAGCCTGCCAGTGAGCCGTTATAAGCCAGAAATGAATGGCTACCGTTTAACATGCGTAACTTCATCTCTTCATAAGGCTGAACATTGCTGACAAACATCGCGCCTGCTTTATCCCATTGTGGTCGCCCGTGAACAAAATTATCTTCGATCACCCACTGACGAAATGATTCGCAGACAATCCCGCAGGGATCGGCATAACCGGTTTTAGTTTCCAGTAAGGCGAATTGCGATTCGGTCATTGCCGGAACAATGCGATCTACCATCGTGCCTGGAAATGAGACATTTTCTTCGATCCACTGAGCCAGGGGCTGATCCAGTTGTCGGGCAAAACCGAGAACGGCATTTCGCGTCAGATGCCCATTGTCTGGCAAGTTGTCGCAGGAGAGCACGCTAAAAGCGGCGAGTCCTGCCGCTTTACGTTGTTGCAAAGCACAGACGATCAAGCCAATAGCCGACTGAGGCGCATCCGGGTTTTGTAGATCGTGTTTGATTAATCCATTGGTGAGATCAAGTGATCGCGTTTGCGAATCGAGGCAATAGCCTTTCTCGGTGATGGTTAATGAAACGATTTTTACCTGAGGTTCAGTCAATTTCTGGATTGCTGCGGTAATGCCATCCACGGGGGTATGAATACCGCCAGTCACCGAACGCACAAGGCGTGAGGTAGATTGCGATGCAGACGTTTCCACCACCGAAAACAGCCCATTTTGCGCATTTAAGTTTTCAATCAGTTGAGCATCACCAAACAGGTTGATCTCAAAGATCCCCCAGCGGGTGTCCGAGAGCTGATTAGTGAGATCCGTGTAGACAGCCTGGTGTCCGCGATGAAACGCGCCAAAACCAATATGGACAATATCTGCCTGTAACCTGTCCCGAGGCCAGATGGTTACCTGATCATAGTTGGCGACAGCGATGCTTTCGTTCCCTGACATTATGCTCTTACTCCTGGTAGCTGGTGTGTGTAGACCAATTTACATAATTCACTAGACCAAAAACAGAGAGATGCATCACGCTTGCAGAGAAAGGTAAAAGTACGGAACAGAACAACGAGGTGTTATTTATGTCTATATCAATGCGTTATAAGAATAAATTGAAAGGAAAGTTTTTTAGGTGTCAGTTTTTGGGATAATTGCCGCTAATCTAAGATATCTGATGATAATCGATTTATTAGACCAATTAAAAAGAGAGCGTGTACCAGTGGAGGGCGGAACGCAGAGCCAGCGTCATTTTTTACGTCAGCTCTGGACTAATGAAGGTTAACGAGCGAAGAAAAAGTCATCAAAGTCGCTGATGGAAGCGTCTTGTTTGAAGATTTTGATCAGTTCATTTTTGCTGTTTTCCAGATGGTTCCAGGATGCTTCCCTGGCAAGCTCTGAATCTTTCTGTTGCAGCGCAAGGAAAATAGCCTGGTGATCTTCCAGCCATTGCAGACGCAAATGCTTTTCGTGAAGGTATTTGTAGTTCAGCTTCTTCCAGCGGGGATTTTCTGTGCGCACTGCCCGCCATAATTCAGCGGCTTGTTTGATGAGTACCCGATTTTGCGTCGCTTCGGCAATAAGGCTATGAAAACGGTGATCCAACTCTTCAAATTTATCACTTTCCGCTGCGATAGCCTTTTCCTGCAAGCTAATGATTTTCTTTAATTCTTGTAATTCGTTAAAGCTGATCTGGCTGGCTGCAAAACCAGTAATATTGCTCTCGATCACCTGACGCGCCTGCAACAGTTCAAACGGGCCAATTTCTGAATAAGGCATTAATGATTTCTGATTGAGCTTATCGGTGGAATCGACAAAGAAGATCCCTGACCCTTGCTTCACATTCAGCACGCCTTTGAGTTCCAGCATAATGATAGCTTCACGAATGGTAGTCCGGCTGGTATTAAACCGCTCGCTCAGTTCACGTTCTGAAGGTAAGCGCTCTCCGGCTTTAAATACGCCTGAATACAGCAGCTCTTCAATCTGTAGACCAATATCGTAATAGCGGCGCTTTGTAATAACCTGTTCCATACCTTGCCTTACTGTGGGTGTCCTCGGTTAGCTGATCGTCGTGCAACATGACCTGAACGTTGCTGATCGGCATAAATAGTAGCGGCAGTTGCCACGCTACCGCTAGCCTTAAATGTGTTTGCCTCGATCGGCAGTGAAAAACTTCACCAGGGTATTTCGTAACCTTTCATCAACACCACTTCATTTCCGCGCGCGATACAGCGTATAATCCCCGGCCTTTGATTATTTTTTTACCATTTCTGGAAGCAAAATGAGCTCTATCTCCCTGATCCAACCGGATCGCGACCTGTTCTCCTGGCCGCAGTACTGGGCCGCCTGTTTTGGACCGGCACCGTTTTTGCCGATGTCTCGTGAAGAGATGGATCAACTTGGCTGGGATAGCTGCGACATCATTTTGGTTACTGGCGACGCGTATGTCGATCACCCAAGCTTCGGAATGGCGATTTGCGGTCGTATGCTGGAAGCGCAGGGCTTTCGCGTCGGGATCATCGCCCAGCCGGACTGGAGCAGCAAAGACGATTTTATGCGTCTGGGTAAACCGAATCTGTTTTTCGGCGTTACAGCTGGCAATATGGACTCGATGATCAACCGCTATACCGCCGATCGCCGTTTACGTCATGACGATGCCTACACACCGGATAACGTCGCGGGTAAGCGCCCGGATCGCGCCACACTGGTTTATACCCAGCGTTGTAAAGAGGCGTGGAAAGATGTGCCGGTGATCCTCGGCGGTATTGAGGCTAGTCTGCGCCGTACCGCGCATTATGATTACTGGTCCGATACCGTGCGCCGTTCGGTGCTGGTGGATTCGAAAGCCGACATGCTGATGTTCGGTAACGGTGAACGTCCGCTGGTTGAAGTGGCGCATCGTCTGGCGATGGGCGAGCCGATTAGTGAAATCCGCGATGTGCGTAATACCGCGATAATCGTGAAAGAGGCGCTGCCAGGCTGGAGCGGCGTGGATTCCACCCGTCTCGATACCCCGGGGAAAATCGACCCAATTCCGCATCCGTATGGTGAAGACCTGCCATGCGCTGATAACAAACCGGTGGCGCCGAAAAAACAAGAAGCCAAAGCCGTTACCGTGCAGCCGCCGCGCCCGAAACCGTGGGAAAAAACCTACGTGTTGTTGCCTTCATTCGAGAAAGTGAAGGGCGACAAAGTGCTGTACGCTCATGCTTCGCGTATTCTGCACCACGAAACCAACCCAGGCTGCGCCCGCGCGTTGATGCAAAAACATGGCGACCGCTATGTGTGGATCAACCCGCCTGCTATTCCGCTTTCTACCGAAGAGATGGACAGCGTCTTTGCGCTGCCGTATAAGCGCGTGCCGCATCCGGCTTACGGTAATGCCAGGATTCCGGCTTACGAAATGATTCGTTTCTCGGTCAATATTATGCGCGGCTGCTTTGGTGGCTGCTCTTTCTGCTCTATTACCGAGCATGAAGGGCGCATTATTCAGAGCCGTTCGGAAGATTCGATCATCAATGAGATTGAAGCGATCCGCGACACCGTTCCTGGCTTTACTGGCGTGATTTCCGATCTCGGCGGGCCAACTGCCAACATGTATATGTTGCGCTGCAAATCGCCGCGCGCCGAGCAGACCTGCCGTCGTTTGTCGTGCGTTTACCCGGATATTTGTCCGCATATGGACACTAACCACGAACCGACCATCAATCTCTATCGCCGTGCTCGCGATCTCAAAGGTATCAAGAAGATCCTGATCGCTTCCGGCGTGCGTTACGACATTGCCGTGGAAGACCCGCGCTATATCAAAGAGCTGGCGACCCATCACGTCGGCGGTTATCTGAAGATTGCCCCAGAACATACCGAAGAAGGGCCGTTGTCGAAGATGATGAAGCCGGGCATGGGCAGTTATGACCGCTTTAAAGAGCTGTTCGACACCTATTCCAAACAGGCAGGTAAAGAGCAGTATCTGATCCCATATTTCATCTCTGCACACCCCGGTACGCGTGATGAAGATATGGTGAACCTGGCGCTGTGGCTGAAAAAGCATCGCTTCCGCCTCGACCAGGTACAGAACTTCTACCCGTCGCCGCTGGCTAACTCGACCACCATGTATTACACCGGCAAAAACCCGCTGGCGAAGATTGGTTATAAGAGTGAAGACGTCTTCGTACCGAAGGGCGACAAACAGCGTCGTTTGCATAAAGCGTTGTTGCGTTACCACGATCCGGCAAACTGGCCGTTAATCCGTCAGGCGCTGGAAGCAATGGGTAAAAAGCATCTGATTGGCAGCCGTCGCGATTGCTTAGTGCCTGCGCCAACCATTGAAGAGATGCGTGAAGCTCGTCGCCAGAACCGCAATACCCGTCCGGCGTTGACCAAACATACGCCGATGGCGACCCAGCGTCAGACGCCTGCTACGGCAAAAAAAGCGTCGTCTACGCAATCTCGTCCGGTGAATGCTGGCGCGAAGAAACGCCCTAAAGCAGCAGTCGGACGTTAAAAAAAATCCCCGGTAACAGAATTGCTGCCGGGGATTTTTTTATCATTCTGCGTACATACGCAAGCAGCGCAGGCAATCAAAATAGTCTTGTGCATCAAGACGCGTATTAGCTCTGTTAGCTTCAGATTTTGCCGCATAGATTTGTGGGCGTAATGCTTTCATATCCTGCTCAAGTCGGGTGATTTTGGCATTTAATGTTTGAACATTGCTCGCCAGTTGATTGACATTTTGCTCATTGACGCACCCGCTTAATAATCCGGTTATCAGAATTAGTATTCCCACGCTGAAAGTCTTTTTCATTATTTATTTCTCCCTGTCTTTTATTGTTATGGTTAATAGTTGATTGACGTTTAGTGGAGTATTACCACCGTGGCGGGTGCGCCCAAATTCCGTCAGGCCATCTCCCTTCATCATCCAGCCGTGTGTTAACTTTTTCTGCCGCTTCTTTCGCTATCTGAATTTCCTGACGTAAAGCGTCGATATCCTGTTGGAGTTGATCGATTTTTATATTTATCAGATGAATATCATTTTCTACATGACTGATTTTTTCATTACTGACGCAGCCTGTGAGTATGAACATTAGAAAAAAGAGTAACAGTTGATTATTCATTTCCAGTTTCCTTTATCTGGTGTTAATTATTCAGCTAATCTGGCGGCAGTCTTCGCTTCAATCTGTTTAAGTAAGCTTCCGCCGCTTGGGCGGATAAAATCGGCAATTTCCCACTTACCCTCACGCCGCTGTAAAACAAATTCTTGCTCTTCGCTGTTGCCATTGGTCAATGCAAAACGAACAGAAATACGAGCGGAGTCGGCAGTTTTCTCCAGCACACGAATTTCATCAACGCGTGAAAATAACGACTCTTCGCCAAAACAGATTGGGTTGTCGTAGATAAATTGCCGCTCTAATTGCATATTTTCATCGGAGTTACTGTCAGTCTTGAAGGTGGTTTTATAGAAGGCATTAACAGCCTGGCGATAGGTGTTGGAAACAACCCACGTCCAGGGCCAGCTATAATGAGTGATATGGTCAAACAACTCGGCGACAAAGGCTTCAGGCTGCTCTTTTTGCAGTGATGCCAGTACCGCCAATATTTTTTCATTCTCACCATTAACCGACTGCCAGACGCTGCCATGATTGCTGACAATATCATCAATCACCCAACGACCATTTTCTGCCACCATCTTCAGTGTTTGCGTGGTCTTTTCTTTATCGTCTTTATAGGGACGAAAGCGCACAAGGGCATCCACGTGATCGGCATCCGTTTGAGTAACCGCGACACTTTCTAACACCAGATCGCCGTAATCCTGACAATCGCAAACCGGATCGTAATCCAGCCAGCCAATATTACCCGGCAGCGTGAGATTGTCATTCAAGGTTAGCGCCTTTTGCATTCGCGTTGATGTTATTGCTTGCTCACTGTTATCAGCGAAATAAGGAACGCTAGCCCCACCGGTATAGTATTGATAAATCTGCCTGACTGTTTGTTCAGCGGTTAGCGAGGGGGATTGCGCCTGGAGGGTAAAACTTAAAAAGGCTGCCAAAAACAGAATCATTATTTTCATCTGTTTTTCACCTCTCCGTCGCGTTTATCCCTGGTGTAGATGAGTTGTTCCTTTAAGAGCTTCCAGCTCCGCATGATGATGTCCTTATATTTGGTGTTCCTGAACAGGGGAGAGTAACAATGGGCGGGAGGCGAGGGGAATAAATGATTTCTGAAAAGTCCGGTAGCGGAACATTACCGCTACCGGGAGAATTTGTGCGTTAGCCGCTGAACTGGTCGGGATCAGGGCCGAGGCGTTTACCCTGGTCGAGTTTTGCAATGTCACCAAGTTCGTCTTTGTCGAGACGGAAATCCCAGACATCGAAGTTTTCGGCAATTCGTGAAGGGGTGACCGATTTCGGGATTACGACCAGACCGTTATCCAGATGCCAGCGGATAACAATCTGCGCCGGGGTTTTGCCATACTTATCTGCCAGATCGCGAATGATTTTCTGATCGAATACGCCTTTCCCGCCCTGGGCTAATGGGCTCCAGGATTCGGTCTGGATTTTGTGTGTGGCGTTCCAGGCATGCAACTGACGTTGCTGCATCAGCGGGTGAAGTTCTATCTGGTTAATGACAGGCGCCACGCCAGTTTCATCAATCAGACGCTGAAGATGGTGGATCTGGAAATTGCAGACGCCGATACTTTTGATTAATCCCTCTTTTTGCAGCTCAATCATTCCTTTCCATGCTTCGACATAATGGTCGATTGCGGGAACGGGCCAGTGCATTAAGTAGAGGTCGATATAATCAAGCTGGAGTTTTTTCAGACTGTCGAGTAGGGCTTCGCGGGGGCGCTTGTGGTTGTCGTTCCACAGTTTCGTGGTGATGAACAGATCTTCTCTGTTAAGTGCGGAATTTTTCAGGGCTTTGCCGACACCTTCTTCGTTCTTGTAGGCTGCGGCGGTATCAATTGAACGATAACCCACTTCTAACGCTTTTTGGATAGCGGTGATAACTTCCTCATTACTTGCTTGCCAGACGCCCAGTCCCAGCTGGGGCATGACATTGCCGTCCTGTAGCTTAATAACGGTTGGATTAGCCATACGTTCCTCCTTATATGAACTCACCGGAGCAGGCTCCGGTGAGATGTTGTGAACTTAAGTCTGGACGAAATGCCCGAAAACGAAAGTTTGAGGCGTAAAAAGCTTAACGGGCGGCTTCGTAGATGCGGCGGCTGACTTCCAGTGTAATGTCATGATTTTCGCCCAGTTGGGTCATGCCGTGTTCTTCCAGTTTTTTCAGCAATGCCGGGATAGAGCTGCCGTCCAGACCGTAGTCGGAAAGATGTGTCGGCACGCCTAATTGCTCGAAGAAGTTACGGGTAGCGGCAATCGCGGCGTCAATGCGCTCGTCGTCGGAACCTTCGGTGATGTTCCAGACGCGTTCAGCGTATTGCAGCAGTTTCGCGCGCTTGGTGTCGCGTTTTTCATTCCACAGTGCAGGCAGGACGATAGCCAGAGTTTGTGCGTGATCCAGACCGTGCATAGCGGTTAGTTCGTGGCCCAGCATATGCGTTGCCCAGTCCTGCGGTACGCCAGCGCCAATTAAACCGTTCAGCGCTTGGGTCGCCGCCCACATGACGTTGGCGCGCACATCGTAGTTTTCTGGTTCTTTCAGGGCCTTCGGACCATCTTCGATCAGCGTCAGCAAAATACCTTCTGCGAAGCGATCCTGAATTTTGGCATCAACCGGTTTGGTCACATACTGTTCTACGGTGTGCACAAAGGCGTCCACTACGCCGTTAGCCACCTGGCGCGGCGGCAGGGTATAGGTATAAACCGGATCGAGTACGGCAAATACCGGCTGAACATGGGCAGAATGGAACGCCTGCTTGTCGCCAGTGGTTTTACGGGAGATAACCGCGCCTGCGTTGGATTCTGAACCAGTTGCAGGCAGCGTCAGCACACAGCCCATCGGGATAGCGCTTTTAATCTCTTTGCCGCCAGTTTGCAGGATATGCCACGGATCGACGTTTTCAGGATAATTTGCCGCTGCGGCGATAAATTTGGTGCCATCCAGCACGGACCCGCCGCCAACCGCCAGCAGGAAAGTCACTTTCTGTTCGCGAACCAGTTTTACGGCGTTCATCAGCGTTTCATAAGCCGGGTTTGGCTCGATACCGCCAAACTCCAGCACGTCCATACCTTTCAGTGCATCCAGAACTTGATCGAGGACGCCGGTTTTTTTCACACTACCACCGCCGTAGGTAATCAATACGCGGGCGCCATGAGGAATTTGCTCGCGTAAACCAGCGATAGCGCCTTTACCAAACAGAATGCGGGTTGGGGTGTGCAGATTAAAGTTGTTCATTACTTGCTCCCTTTGCTGGGTCAATATGAGGGCAGAGATCGGTCTGCCTGATGTTTTTCATTGTGGTCGCCAGCGCCGTGGCTCTCAATGCTCATTTCTGCCAATGTCTTGCCTATTTCTCCAGAGTACTGGAGAAATGGTACAAAATTGCGCACAATCAAATTGCCGCATTATTCCTAAGAAATTACGCGATATGAAACGTGAAGAGATATGCCGCCTACTGACGGATAAAATTAATAGACTGAAAGATAAAGAAAATAGTTTGTCAGATATGTTGCCTGATGTGCGCTTATTGTATGGCGAGAACCCCGGTGCGCGTACGCCAGTGATGTATGAACCTGGCATCATAATTCTCTTTTCTGGGCATAAAATCGGTTATATCAATGAACGCGTGTTTCGCTATGACGCCAATGAATACCTGCTGCTGACGGTGCCGTTGCCGTTTGAGTGCGAAACCTATGCCACGCCAGAGGTGCCACTGGCGGGGGTGCGTCTCAATGTTGATATTTTACAGTTACAAGAGCTGTTGATGGACATTGGCGAAGATGAACATTTCCAGCCGTCGATGGCTGCCAGCGGTATTAATTCCGCTACATTGTCCGAAGAGATTTTATGCGCGGCGGAGCGGTTACTGGATGTGATGGAACGACCGCTGGATGCGCGCATTCTCGGTAAACAGATTATCCGCGAAATTCTTTACTATGTGCTGACGGGGCCTTGCGGCGGCGCGTTACTGGCACTGGTCAGTCGCCAGACGCATTTCAGCCTGATTAGCCGCGTGCTGAAACGAATTGAGAATAAATACACCGAAAACCTGAGCGTTGAGCAACTGGCAGCAGAAGCCAATATGAGCGTTTCAGCGTTCCACCATAATTTTAAGTCTGTCACCAGTACCTCGCCGTTGCAGTATCTGAAGAATTACCGTCTGCATAAGGCGCGAATGATGATAATCCACGACGGCATGAAGGCCAGCGCGGCGGCGATGCGCGTCGGCTATGAAAGCGCGTCGCAATTTAGCCGTGAGTTTAAACGTTATTTCGGTGTGACGCCGGGAGAAGATGCAGCCAGAATGCGGGCGATGCAGGGGAGTTAAATGCGTTCCCGGCATGGCCACCGGGAACGGAGGAAATCGTCAGGCACTAGAGTACTTTTTTTTAATCACCACGAACAGCGTGCCTAACAAGCCAGCGGTTAGCAAGGCAATCGGCAGGATCATCAGGAACGTCATCACCTGATCTTCATGGCGTTTTACAAATGGGATCATGCTTAAGGCATAGCCAAAACTGGTTACCACGCTGACCCATAGCAACCCGCTTAACCAGTTGAAAAACTGGAAGCGGCGGTTTGGTAGACCGGAAATCCCCGCCATGGTTGGCAGCAGCGTGCGGACAAAGGCGAGAAAACGTCCAGCAAGCAGCGCCAGCAGACCGTGGCGGTCAAACATACAGGTGGCGCGCTGGTGATATTTGGCCGGAAGCTGTGCCAGCCAACCTTTCACCGTTTTGGTATTACCCAGCCAGCGCCCCTGAATATAACTCAACCAACAACCCAGGCTGGCTGCGGCAGTCAGAATCGTGATTGTTGGCAGAAAATCCATAACCCCCTGGGCAATCAATGCGCCAGCCAGAATCAACAAGCTGTCGCCAGGCAAAAATGAGGCGGGCAGCAGGCCGTTTTCTAAAAACAGCGTGGCAAACATGACAAAGTAAACAACGCTAACAATGTGAGGGTCCGCCAGCGCGGCAAAGTCATGTTGCCAGAGCGCAGCGATAATATCTTGAATAACAGCCATGGACTTTCCTGTGGAACAGCGTTTAAGCCTTAATTTGACTATTGTACTCCTGAATCGTCCGGGACGCCTTGATCCCGGACGCAACAATTTAAGACTATTCACAATTAAATGTCTGCAAAATTGTCCAAATTTGGCAATGTTACACAATTCGCGCGAAGCCGGCGTCCAGATCGGCAATCAGATCGTCGACGTTTTCCAGACCAATATGCAGGCGAATCAAGGTGCCGCTAAAATCGATCTTACCTTGCGGGCGGATGGCGGCGAGATGTTCTGGCTGGTTCGCGAGGATCAAGGATTCATACCCGCCCCATGAGAAGGCCATGCTGAATAAACTGAAGTTATCCAGATAGTTCGCCAGTTCTTCGTCATTAAGTTTTTTCTTCAGGACAAAGGAAAATAGTCCGCTGCTACCTGTAAAGTCTCGTTTCCAGAATTCATGGCCTTTACTGCCTGGCAGAGCAGGGTGGTTAACTCGCTCAACCTGCGGATGTGCGGCCAGCCATTCAGCCACTTTCAGGCTGCTTTCATGATGTTGACGCAGACGCACGCCCAGTGTACGCAGGCCACGACTGGTCATATAGGCGGTATCGGCGTCGACCATCTGCCCCATCAGATAGGCATTTTCCCGCAGTTGCTCCCAGCAACGGGCATTGCACACAGCAGTACCAATCATCGCATCCGAATGCCCTACCAGATATTTGGTGGCGGCCTGAATAGAAACATCAATACCAAAATCAAGAGCTTTGAACAGTACTCCGGCAGCCCAGGTGTTATCGATCATAATGATGGCGTCCGGCACCACACTGCGTACGGCGGCAACAATTGCTGGAACATCATGCACTTCCATAGTGATGGAGCCTGGCGATTCCAGAAACACGATTTTAGTGTTTGGCTGCAAATGTTTAACGATATCGGCACCAATCAGCGGATCAAACCATGATGTCGTTACGCCCAACTTGCTGAGGATTTTGCTACAGAAATCCTGACTCGGCTCGTAGGCGGTATTGGTCATCAACACATGATCGCCCTGTTCAACAAAAGCAAGAATGGAATTTGCAACCGCAGCCGCCCCGCAAGGAAACAGCGCGCAACCTGCGCCACCTTCCAGTTCGCACATCGCTTCTTGTAAGGAGAAATGGGTTAACGTTCCGCGCCGTCCATAGAACAACTCGCCATTGGCGCGATTGCGCGTCGCATGTTTTTTGGCTTCCACACTGTCAAAGACCAGCGAAGAGGCGCGCTGAATCACGCTATTTACCGCGCCGAGAGTGTATTTTTTGCGGCGTCCTGCATTGACCAGTTGAGTATCAAGTTGTTTGTCTGCCATGTTGGGATTCCTGTTTTTATACGTCTGGATGTCTAAACTAGCACGAATGAGGTCATGCGCATCCTGAAGAATTGGCATAAAGCAGAAAAATTTCGCAAAAGGTGTACTGGTGACTTTTTTACTGCGTAAACGCAAAGAAAAGAAAGCAAAGGTACGGCAGTATGCAAATAGTAATGAGAACGACTATCAATTCGACGTCGTTTTGATATTATTGTGCGCAGATTTTGTGACTTGCGTCCTGGAGATACACAGTGGGTAATAATTTAATGCAGACGGACCTTTCCGTCTGGGGTATGTATCAGCACGCCGATATTGTCGTTAAGTGCGTGATGATTGGGCTTATTTTGGCCTCCGTAGTCACCTGGGCAATCTTTTTCAGTAAGAGCGTAGAGTTCTTCAACCAGAAGCGTCGCCTGAAGCGCGAGCAGCAACTGCTGGCTGAAGCACGCTCTTTAAACCAGGCCAGCGATATCGCCGCTGATTTTGGTAGCAAAAGCTTAAGCCTGCATTTGCTCAATGAAGCGCAAAATGAGCTGGAACTGTCGGAAGGCAGCGACGATAACGAAGGTATTAAAGAGCGTACCAGTTTCCGCCTTGAGCGTCGGGTCGCCGCAGTAGGTCGTCAAATGGGCCGCGGCAACGGTTATCTTGCTACCATCGGTGCAATTTCGCCGTTCGTTGGTCTGTTTGGTACGGTCTGGGGCATCATGAACAGCTTTATTGGTATCGCGCAAACGCAAACTACCAACCTGGCAGTGGTTGCACCGGGTATTGCAGAAGCGTTGCTGGCAACGGCAATCGGTCTGGTGGCAGCGATTCCGGCGGTCGTTATCTATAACGTATTTGCACGCCAGATTGGCGGCTTTAAAGCGATGCTTGGCGATGTCGCAGCGCAGGTATTGTTGCTGCAAAGCCGTGACCTGGATCTGGAAGCCAGCGCCGCTGCGCATCCGGTTCGTGTTGCACAAAAATTACGCGCAGGATAATGTCCGATGGCAATGCATCTTAACGAAAACCTCGACGATAACGGCGAAATGCATGATATCAACGTGACGCCGTTTATCGACGTGATGTTGGTTCTGCTGATTATCTTTATGGTGGCGGCACCGTTAGCGACGGTAGATGTGAAGGTGAACTTGCCTGCTTCTACCAGCACGCCGCAGCCGCGCCCGGAAAAACCGGTTTATCTGTCGGTGAAGGCGGACAACTCAATGTTTATCGGTAACGATCCGGTCACCGATGAAACGATGGTTACGGCGCTGAATGCGTTAACCGAAGGTAAGAAAGACACCACCATCTTCTTCCGTGCAGATAAGACCGTCGACTACGAGATGTTGATGAAGGTAATGGATAAGCTGCATCAGGCAGGTTACCTGAAGATTGGTCTGGTCGGCGAAGAAACAGCCAAAGCGAAGTAAAGAGAATTGCCTGATGCGCTACGCTTATCAGGCCTACAAAATCTATCGCAACATGTTGAGTTTTCATAAGTTTGTAGGCCAGATAAGGCGTTTACGCCGCATCCGGCAAGGTTAGAAGCACAATGATGCCCGGTTGCTATCACACAACCGGGTATTTTTTAGCCTAAATGTTCGCCGCCACACACGCCGTGCACTTCTGCGGTGACATAGCTCGACTCCTGACTTGCCAGATAAACATATACAGGGGCCAGCTCCGCCGGTTGCCCCGCACGTTTCATCGGTGTTTGCTGACCAAACTGCGGGATCTTATCCTGCGTCTGTCCGCCGGAAATTTGCAGTGCTGTCCAGATAGGGCCTGGCGCGACAATATTCACCCGAATACCTTTCTCCGCGACTTGTTTTGCCAGGCCACGGCTGTAGTTCAGAATCGCCGCCTTCGTAGCCGCATAGTCCAGCAAATGCGGGCTTGGCTGGTAGGCCTGGATTGACGAAGTGGTGATGATACTGGCGCCTTTCGGTAGCAGGGGAATTGCTTCCTGGGTTAGCCAGAACAGCGCGAAAACGTTAATGGTAAAGGTCTTTTGAAACTGTTCGCTGGTGAGGTCTGCAATATCAGGAATGGCAACCTGTTTCCCGGCGACCAGCGCCATAATATCCAGCCCGCCTAATGCCTTATGCGCGTCGTGAACCAGCGAACGGGCAAATTTCTCATCGCTTAAATCGCCCGGCAGCAGAATGGCTTTGCGTCCGCATTCTTCAATGATCTTTTTCACATCCTGAGCATCTTCTTCTTCCACGGGAAGATAACTGATCGCCACGTCAGCGCCTTCACGCGCGTAAGCGATGGCGGCAGCGCGGCCGATTCCGGAATCGCCCCCTGTCACCAGTGCTTTACGATCTTTCAGGCGACCGCTACCAACATAGGTTTTCTCGCCGCAATCTGGCACGGGCGTCATCTTCGCCTGAATGCCGGGCGCTGGTTGTTTCTGTTTGGGATATTCACCAGTGTAATACTGTGTGGTCGGGTCTTTTAAATGAGACATCGCTTTTCTCCCTTCAGGTTCAACGTCCTTTAAGGGTAGACGCACGCGCCACGGTAATCGGGGAACCAGGAAGATCCCTAAACCTCAGAATTATGCGACAACGGTTTAATGTATATGTTGATTTGCTGTTGCGCGCTGTTTACTCAATTGCGATATACTGTTGCCCGTTTTAACTACACGACAGGAATGTATGGAACGTTTTCTTGAAAATGCAATGTATGCTTCTCGCTGGCTGCTTGCCCCCGTGTACTTTGGCCTTTCGCTGGCGCTGGTTGCCCTGGCGCTGAAGTTCTTTCAGGAGATTATTCACGTACTGCCGAATATCTTCTCAATGGCAGAATCAGATTTGATCCTCGTGTTGCTGTCGCTGGTGGATATGACGCTGGTTGGCGGTTTGCTGGTGATGGTGATGTTTTCCGGTTATGAGAATTTCGTCTCGCAGCTGGATATCTCCGAGAACAAAGAGAAACTGAACTGGCTGGGGAAAATGGACGCAACGTCGCTAAAAAACAAAGTGGCAGCGTCGATTGTGGCAATCTCTTCCATTCACTTACTGCGCGTCTTTATGGATGCGAAAAATGTCCCGGATAACAAACTGATGTGGTACGTCATTATCCATCTGACGTTTGTGCTTTCTGCATTTGTGATGGGCTATCTTGACCGACTGACTCGTCATAATCACTGATCTGATTCGGGCGCGGTTCTCGCGCCCGGTATTAACTTGTTATTTATCGGAAGATGCTTGCCACAGGTTTAGCTCGCCATCGGCGATATGCTGGTCAATCTGCGCCAGTTCTTCGGCACTAAACGCCAGATTATTCAATGCCTGCACGTTCTCCTCCAGTTGCTCTGGACGACTGGCACCAATCAATACCGACGTCACTCGCTCATCTTTCAGCAACCAGCTTAACGCCATTTGCGCCATCGACTGACCGCGCTGCTGTGCCATTTCATTCAATAACCGCAGGCTGTTGAGGTTAGCTTCGGTGAGCATTTTCGGTGTCAGGCCGCGCACTTTATGACCTTCGCGATGCATCCGTGAATCTTCAGGAATGCCGTTGAGATATTTTCCGGTCAGCAATCCCTGGGCCAGTGGGGTGAAGGCAATGCAGCCCACGCCGTTATTTTGCAGGGTATCCAGCAGGCCGCTTTTATCCACCCAGCGGTTCAGTAAATTGTATGAAGGCTGATGAATTAACAGCGGAATTTTCCACTCGCGCAGCAACGCGACCATTTTTTGCGTCCGCTCTGGCGAGTATGAAGAGATCCCAACATACAGCGCCTTACCACTTTGCACCGCATGGGCAAGCGCAGAGGCGGTTTCCTCCATTGGCGTATTTTCATCGACACGGTGCGAGTAAAAGATATCGACATACTCAAGCCCCATACGCTTCAGGCTTTGGTCGAGACTGGCGAGCAGGTATTTACGCGACCCGCCAGAGCCATACGGGCCAGGCCACATATCATAGCCAGCTTTGGTAGAGATAATCAGTTCATCGCGATAAGCGGCAAAATCCTCGCGCAGCAGGCGACCAAAGTTCTCTTCTGCGCTTCCTGGAGGCGGCCCGTAATTGTTGGCTAAATCAAAGTGCGTAATGCCTAAATCAAACGCTTTACGCAGGATCGCACGCTGTGATTCCAGCGCGTTAACGTGACCGAAATTGTGCCATAAACCGAGCGATAACGCGGGTAGGCGTAAACCACTTTTTCCGCAATAGCGGTACTGCATCTGCCCGTAACGTTCGGGATTCGCTAACCAGACCATGACCTCTCCTTTCCACCGTTCAATTTCGAAACAATGTTTCTAGTTTAGCGATTCGCCTGCGCGTATCCCGTAGTCTGGCTCACAGAGTGACGAAAAACTGGGCAAAAACACACGCTTATGCTTTGCTTAAAAAAACAACAGCAGAGGAGTAAAACGATGCCGCGTTTGACCGCCAAAGATTTTCCGCAAGAGTTGCTGGATTACTACGACTATTACGCTCATGGGAAAATATCAAAACGTGAGTTTCTCAACCTGGCAGCGAAGTACGCGGTGGGCGGGATGACGGCGTTAGCGTTGTTTGATTTGCTTAAGCCAAATTACGCGTGGGCGACCCAGGTGGAGTTTACTGACCCGGAGATTGTCGCTGAGTACATCACGTATCCTTCGCCAAATGGTCACGGCGAGGTACGTGGTTATCTGGTGAAGCCTGCGAAGATGAGCGACAAAACACCCGCTGTGGTGGTCGTGCATGAAAATCGTGGGCTGAATCCGTATATCGAAGATGTAGCACGGCGGGTGGCTAAAGCGGGATACATTGCTCTGGCACCCGACGGTTTAAGTTCCGTTGGTGGTTACCCGGGAAATGATGATAAAGGCCGCGAACTGCAACAGCAGATTGATCCAACCAAACTGATGAATGATTTCTTTGCCGCAATTGAGTTTATGCAACGCTATCCCCAAGCCTCGGGCAAAGTTGGCATAACCGGATTTTGCTATGGCGGTGGTGTCTCGAACGCGGCTGCCGTGGCGTATCCGGAACTGGCCTGCGCGGTGCCGTTTTATGGTCGTCAGGCACCCACTGCCGATGTGGCGAAGATTGACGCGCCTTTATTGCTCCACTACGCGGAACTGGATACCCGAATCAACGAGGGCTGGCCCGCTTACGAGGCGGCGTTGAAGGCCAATAACAAAGTCTATGAAGCGTATATTTATCCGGGGGTTAACCATGGATTCCATAATGATTCCACGCCACGTTATGACAAATCAGCCGCCGATCTTGCCTGGCAAAGGACGCTGACATGGTTCGATAAATATCTTTCCTGATGTGTTTATCCCTTAAAGGATAACGTCCTACATGTGCAGGAAAAAATAGCGTGCGTAAAAGTCGGAGTTTGCCTAAAATATCGCTATATATACTGATATATAGCGTTTGAGGTAAACGATGAATAACCATTTCGGTAAAGGCTTAATGGCGGGATTAAAAGCAACGCATGCCGACAGTGCAGTTAATGTGACTAAATTTTGCGCCGATTATAAACGTGGTTTTGTATTAGGCTACTCGCACCGGATGTATGAAAAGACCGGCGATCGCCAGCTCAGCGCCTGGGAAGCGGGTATTCTGACGCGCCGTTATGGGCTGGATAAAGAGATGGTAATGGATTTCTTTCGTGAGAATAATTCCTGTTCTACGTTGCGCTTTTTTATGGCGGGTTATCGCCTCGAAAATTGATCAAACATACGTATTATCTTGCTTTAATTAATTACACTAATGCTTATTCCCTTCGTTTTAGCGCCCCGCCGCAGTATCATTGTAATGATAACCATAATAAATGTGTGGTAAATGGCGCATCGATCGCATTATTGATTTTGCGGTTGAGGCAAAATATATGCCAGGTCTTCGCAACGGAATAACAATAAATGACTGGAGATAACACCCTCATCCATTCTCACGGCATTAATCGTCGTGATTTCATGAAGCTTTGTGCAGCATTAGCCGCCACCATGGGGTTAAGTAGCAAAGCCGCCGCAGAGATGGCCGAATCGGTCACTAACCCGCAGCGCCCGCCGGTTATCTGGATTGGCGCGCAGGAATGCACCGGTTGTACGGAATCTCTGCTTCGTGCGACGCATCCAACGGTAGAAAACCTCGTGCTGGAGACTATCTCTCTGGAGTATCACGAAGTGCTTTCTGCCGCCTTCGGCCATCAGGTTGAAGAGAACAAACACAACGCACTTGAGAAGTACAAAGGGCAGTATGTGTTGGTTGTGGATGGTTCCATCCCATTAAAAGATAACGGTATTTATTGCATGGTTGCCGGTGAGCCGATTGTGGATCACATCCGCAAAGCGGCAGAAGGCGCAGCAGCAATTATCGCTATCGGTTCCTGCTCCGCGTGGGGCGGTGTTGCCGCGGCTGGGGTTAACCCAACCGGCGCAGTCAGCCTGCAAGAAGTTCTGCCAGGCAAAACTGTAATCAACATTCCTGGCTGCCCGCCAAACCCGCACAACTTCCTCGCGACCGTTGCGCACCTCATCACTTACGGCAAACCGCCGAAGCTGGATGATAAAAACCGTCCGACCTTCGCCTATGGTCGTCTGATTCACGAACACTGCGAACGCCGCCCGCACTTCGATGCTGGTCGTTTTGCCAAAGAGTTCGGTGATGAAGGCCACCGTGAAGGCTGGTGCCTGTACCATCTCGGCTGTAAAGGGCCAGAAACTTACGGCAACTGCTCAACGCTGCAATTCTGCGACGTGGGCGGCGTGTGGCCGGTGGCAATTGGTCACCCATGCTATGGCTGTAACGAAGAAGGTATCGGCTTCCATAAAGGCATCCATCAGCTTGCCAACGTCGAAAACCAGACGCCGCGTTCACAAAAACCGGACGTCAACGCTAAAGAAGGCGGCAACGTCTCTGCGGGCGCTATCGGTTTGCTCGGCGGTGTGGTTGGGCTGGTTGCCGGTGTCAGCGTGATGGCGGTGCGTGAACTGGGTCGTCAGCAAAAGAAAGATAACGCTGACTCACGGGGAGAATAACCGTGAACAGACGTAATTTTATTAAAGCAGCCTCCTGCGGGGCATTGCTGACGGGCGCGCTGCCGTCTGTCAGCCATGCGGCTGCTGAAAACCGCCCGCCAATTCCGGGATCGCTGGGTATGTTGTACGACTCGACCTTGTGCGTAGGCTGTCAGGCTTGCGTCACCAAGTGTCAGGATATCAACTTCCCTGAACGTAACCCGCAAGGGGAACAGACCTGGTCGAACAACGACAAACTGTCGCCGTATACCAATAACATCATTCAGGTGTGGACCAGCGGCACTGGCGTCAACAAAGACCAGGAGGAGAACGGCTACGCGTACATTAAGAAACAGTGTATGCACTGCGTCGATCCGAACTGTGTCTCCGTGTGTCCGGTTTCTGCACTGAAAAAAGATCCGAAAACCGGCATTGTCCATTACGACAAAGACGTGTGCACCGGCTGCCGTTACTGCATGGTTGCCTGTCCGTACAACGTGCCGAAGTACGACTACAACAACCCGTTTGGTGCGCTGCATAAGTGCGAGCTGTGCAACCAGAAAGGTGTGGAACGTCTCGATAAAGGCGGTCTGCCTGGCTGCGTAGAAGTATGCCCGGCGGGGGCGGTGATTTTTGGTACGCGTGAAGAGCTGATGGCGGAGGCGAAAAAACGTCTGGCGTTAAAGCCTGGCAGCGAATACCACTATCCGCGTCAGACGCTGAAATCTGGCGACACTTACCTGCATACGGTGCCGAAATATTATCCGCATCTGTACGGCGAGAAAGAGGGCGGCGGTACTCAGGTTCTGGTACTGACGGGTGTGCCTTATGAAAATCTCGACCTGCCGAAACTGGACGATCTTTCTACCGGTGCGCGTTCCGAAAATATTCAACACACCCTGTATAAAGGCATGATGCTACCACTGGCTGTGCTGGCGGGCTTAACCGTGCTGGTTCGTCGCAACACCAAAAACGACCATCACGACGGAGGAGACGATCATGAGTCATGATCCACAACCGCTGGGCGGCAAAATCATCAGTAAACCGGTCATGATTTTTGGACCGTTAATCGTCATCTGTATGCTCCTGATTGTGAAGCGTCTGGTGTTCGGTCTGGGCTCTGTCTCTGACCTGAACGGCGGCTTCCCGTGGGGTGTGTGGATCGCGTTTGACCTGCTGATCGGCACCGGCTTCGCCTGTGGCGGCTGGGCGCTGGCGTGGGCGGTATACGTCTTTAACCGTGGGCAATACCATCCGCTGGTGCGTCCGGCGCTGTTGGCGAGTCTGTTCGGTTACTCACTGGGTGGCTTGTCGATCACCATCGACGTTGGTCGCTACTGGAACCTGCCGTACTTCTACATTCCGGGTCACTTCAACGTGAACTCGGTACTGTTCGAGACGGCGGTCTGTATGACCATCTATATCGGCGTGATGGCACTGGAGTTTGCTCCGGCATTGTTTGAACGTCTGGGCTGGAAAGTGTCGCTCAAGCGTCTGAACAAGGTGATGTTCTTCATCATCGCGCTCGGTGCGCTGCTGCCAACTATGCACCAGTCTTCAATGGGGTCGCTGATGATCTCGGCGGGCTACAAGGTGCATCCGCTGTGGCAGAGCTATGAAATGTTGCCGCTGTTCTCGCTGCTGACGGCGTTCATCATGGGCTTCTCGATTGTCATCTTTGAAGGTTCGCTGGTGCAGGCGGGTCTGCGTGGCAACGGTCCGGATGAAAAGAGTCTGTTCGTCAAGCTGACCAACACCATCAGTGTGTTGCTGGCGATTTTCATCGTGCTGCGCTTTGGCGAGCTTATCTATCGCGACAAGCTGTCGTTAGCGTTTGCCGGTGACTTCTACTCCGTGATGTTCTGGATTGAAGTCCTGCTGATGCTCTTCCCGCTGGTGGTTCTGCGTGTGGCGAAGCTGCGTAATGATTCCCGCATGCTGTTCCTGTCGGCACTGAGCGCGCTGTTAGGTTGTGCAACCTGGCGTCTGACCTATTCGCTGGTGGCATTCAACCCGGGCGGCGGTTACGCCTACTTCCCGACCTGGGAAGAACTGTTGATTTCTATTGGTTTTGTGGCTATTGAGATTTGCGCTTACATCGTACTCATTCGTCTACTGCCGATACTTCCTCCTTTAAAACAAAACGATCATAATCGTCATGAGGCGAGCAAAGCATGAGCCAGAGAATTACTATTGATCCGGTAACCCGAATTGAAGGGCATTTACGCATCGATTGCGAAATCGAAAATGGCGTCGTTTCGAAAGCATGGGCTTCCGGTACCATGTGGCGCGGCATGGAAGAGATCGTGAAAAACCGCGATCCGCGCGATGCATGGATGATTGTGCAACGTATCTGTGGCGTATGTACTACTACTCACGCGCTGTCTTCCGTCCGTGCGGCAGAAAGTGCGCTGAATATCGACGTTCCGGTTAACGCGCAATACATCCGTAACATCATTCTGGCTGCGCACACCACGCATGACCATATCGTTCATTTCTATCAGCTTTCGGCGCTGGACTGGGTGGACATCACTTCTGCACTGCAAGCTGATCCAACCAAAGCCTCCGAAATGCTGAAAGGCGTTTCGACCTGGCATCTGAACAGCCCGGAAGAGTTCACCAAAGTTCAGAACAAGATCAAAGATCTGGTTGCCAGCGGTCAGTTGGGTATTTTCGCCAATGGCTACTGGGGTCACCCGGCGATGAAACTGCCGCCGGAAGTGAACCTGATTGCGGTAGCGCACTACCTGCAAGCGCTGGAGTGCCAGCGTGACGCTAACCGCGTCGTGGCGCTGCTGGGCGGTAAAACGCCGCACATTCAGAACCTGGCGGTAGGTGGGGTCGCGAACCCGATCAACCTCGACGGTCTGGGCGTGCTGAACCTTGAGCGCCTGATGTACATCAAGTCTTTCATCGACAAGCTGAGCGTCTTTGTTGAGCAGGTTTACAAGGTTGATACCGCAGTTATCGCCGCGTTCTACCCGGAATGGCTGACGCGCGGTAAAGGTGCGGTGAACTACCTGAGCGTGCCGGAATTCCCGACCGACAGTAAAAACGGCAGCTTCCTGTTCCCGGGCGGCTACATTGAGAATGCGGATCTGTCCTCGTATCGTCCGATCACTTCTCATTCCGATGAATACCTGATCAAAGGAATTCAGGAAAGCGCGAAGCACTCCTGGTATAAGGACGAAGCGCCGCAGGCACCGTGGGAAGGTACCACTATTCCGGCTTATGATGGTTGGTCTGACGACGGTAAATATTCCTGGGTGAAATCACCGACTTTCTACGGCAAAACGGTAGAAGTGGGTCCGCTGGCTAACATGCTGGTAAAACTGGCGGCAGGTCGCGAGTCTACCCAGAACAAACTGAATGAAATCGTTGCGATTTATCAGAAACTGACTGGCAACACGCTGGAAGTGGCACAGCTGCACTCTACGCTGGGCCGTATTATTGGTCGTACCGTTCACTGCTGTGAATTGCAGGATATCCTGCAAAACCAATACAGTGCACTGATCACCAATATCGGCAAAGGCGATCACACCACCTTTGTGAAGCCGAACATTCCGGCAACGGGCGAGTTCAAAGGCGTTGGCTTCCTCGAAGCGCCGCGCGGTATGCTCTCTCACTGGATGGTTATTAAAGACGGTATCATCAGCAACTACCAGGCGGTTGTTCCATCAACCTGGAACTCTGGTCCGCGTAACTTCAATGATGACGTCGGTCCTTACGAGCAGTCGCTGGTGGGCACGCCGGTTGCCGATCCGAATAAACCGCTGGAAGTGGTACGTACCATTCACTCCTTCGACCCGTGCATGGCCTGTGCGGTACACGTAGTGGATGCCGACGGCAATGAAGTGGTTTCAGTGAAGGTTCTGTAATGCGTATTTTAGTCTTAGGGGTCGGCAATATTTTGCTGACCGATGAAGCCATCGGTGTGCGGATTGTTGAAGCGTTAGAGCAACGATACATTCTGCCGGAGTATGTTGAGATCCTCGATGGCGGCACGGCGGGAATGGAGCTGCTTGGCGACATGGCAAATCGCGATCATCTGATTATTGCGGATGCCATTGTCTCGAAAAAGAACGCGCCGGGAACGATGATGATCCTGCGGGATGAAGAAGTTCCGGCGTTGTTTACCAACAAAATCTCTCCGCATCAGCTTGGCCTGGCCGACGTCTTGTCGGCCCTGCGCTTCACCGGTGAGTTTCCGAAAAAGCTGACGCTGGTCGGCGTGATCCCGGAATCGCTGGAGCCGCACATCGGCTTAACGCCGACGGTTGAAGCAATGATTGAACCTGCGCTTGAGCAGGTTCTGGCTGCGCTGCGCGAATCAGGCGTGGAAGCCATCCCACGGGAGGCGACTCATGACTGAAGAGATAGCAGGTTTCCAGACCTCCCCGAAGGCGCAAGTACAGGCAGCATTTGAAGAAATTGCCCGGCGTTCGATGCACGATCTCTCTTTTCTGCATCCTTCAATGCCGGTGTATGTTTCCGACTTTACGCTGTTCGAAGGTCAGTGGACGGGGTGTGTGATCACCCCGTGGATGCTGAGTGCAGTTATCTTCCCCGGCCCGGATCAACTCTGGCCGCTGCGCAAAGTGAGTGAAAAAATCGGTCTGCAACTGCCGTATGGCACTATGACCTTTACCGTTGGCGAACTGGACGGTGTGTCGCAATACCTCTCCTGTTCGCTGATGTCGCCGCTTTCGCACAGCATGTCGATTGAAGAGGGCCAACGCCTGACGGATGACTGCGCACGAATGATCCTTTCGCTGCCAGTTACTAATCCGGATGTACCACATGCAGGGCGTCGCGCCCTGCTGTTTGGTCGCAGGAGTGGCGAAAATGCATGAGTTGTCGCTTTGCCAGAGTGCCGTTGAAATTATCCAACGGCAGGCGGAGCAGCACGATGTTAAGCGCGTCACCGCCGTGTGGCTGGAAATTGGCGCGCTCTCCTGCGTTGAGGAGAGCGCCGTCCGTTTTAGTTTTGAAATTGTCTGCCAGGGAACGGTGGCGCAAGGGTGCGATTTACATATCGTCTATAAACCCGCCCAGGCCTGGTGCTGGGATTGCAGCCAGGTGGTGGAGATTCATCAGCACGATGCGCAGTGTCCGCTCTGTCACGGCGAGCGGTTGCGTGTCGATACCGGCGATTCGCTGATCGTCAAAAGTATTGAAGTTGAATAACCGGAGTTAACAATGTGTATTGGCGTTCCAGGCCAGGTGCTGGCTGTCGGTGAAGATATTCACCAGCTTGCGCAGGTTGAAGTATGTGGTATCAAGCGCGACGTGAATATCGCGCTGATTTGCGAAGGTAACCCTGCCGATCTGCTGGGCCAGTGGGTACTGGTACACGTCGGATTTGCCATGAGCATCATCGACGAAGACGAAGCCAAAGCCACATTAGACGCACTGCGCCAAATGGATTACGACATTACCAGCGCGTGATGATTAGCTTTCGTAGGCCTGATAAGACGCGGCAGCGTCGCATCAGGCATTGTGCTCGATTGCCGGATGCGGCGTGAACGTCTTATACGGCCTGGATGGCTTGCTGCGACGAACGCTAACCCTTACCCCTGACGCTTATCTTCCGTATTTGTCTCGAAATCACTGGCGTCATGGCGCTCATGCAACTGCTCGTTCAGCGGCCCGTTGGTGCGGTTAACAATACGCCCACGTTTCACTGCCGGACGTTCGCCCACTTCTTTTGCCCAGCGTTGCACGTGCTTATAACTGCCCGCATCAAGAAACTCTGCGGCATCATACACGCCGCCTAACACCACGTTGCCAAACCACGGCCAGATCGCCATATCCGCAATGGTGTACTCATCGCCCGCAACAAACTTGTGCTGCGCCAGTTGCTTATCCAGCACGTCGAGAAGACGCTTGGCTTCCATGGTAAAGCGGTTAATGGCGTACTCAATTTTCACTGGCGCGTAATGATAAAAGTGACCAAAACCACCGCCGAGGAACGGTGCGGCGCCCTGTAACCAGAACAGCCAGTTCATCGTTTCAGTTCGCTTCGCCAGATCCTGCGGCAGGAAGTAGCCAAATTTCTCGGCCAGATAAAGCAGAATCGATCCTGACTCAAACACGCGGATCGGCGGGTTATGCGTATGATCGCGCAGAGCGGGAATTTTCGAGTTCGGGTTCACTTCGACAAAACCGCTGGAGAATTGATCGCCATCGCCAATGCGAATCAGCCACGCGTCGTACTCTGCGCCGGTGACGCCCAGCGCCAGCAGCTCCTCAAGCATAATCGTTACTTTCTGACCGTTCGGCGTTCCCAGCGAATAGAGTTGCAATGGGTGTTTGCCAACGGGCAGCGTTTTTTCATGTGTCGGACCAGAAACCGGGCGATTGATATTGGCGAACGCGCCGCCAGCGGATTTATCCCACGTCCAGACTTTCGCGGGCTGATAAGTATTGTCTGCCATAGTGAGTTGCCTTCTGAGTGGTAGTGTTGAAGCAGTGTAGCAGGTCACTTGCTGTACAGAATGTGAATTTTTTAACCCTTTGCGCCAGCCGCTGCGTTGAGGTGTATGATAAGTCTAACCTCTGTCCGGTTAATGTCGCTGAGCAGGTAATCAGAGCACAACAATTACGCCAACTGCTTAGGTTGTATTGTTAAAGGTAAAGTGATGAGCAAAGGAACGACCAGCCAGGATGCCCCGTTCGGGACGTTATTGGGCTACGCCCCCGGTGGTGTAGCAATCTACTCTTCAGATTACAGTTCTCTCGATCCGCAGGAATACGAAGATGACGCCGTATTCCGTAGCTATATCGACGACGAATATATGGGCCACAAATGGCAATGCGTTGAGTTTGCTCGCCGTTTTCTCTTTCTGAACTACGGTGTGGTCTTCACTGACGTGGGCATGGCGTGGGAGATTTTCTCGCTGCGCTTCTTGCGTGAAGTGGTTAATGACAACATTCTGCCATTGCAGGCATTTCCTAACGGTTCGCCGCGTGCGCCGGTCGCGGGCGCGCTTCTTATCTGGGATAAAGGCGGTGAATTTAAAGACACCGGCCATGTCGCCATTATTACGCAATTACATGGCAACAAAGTCCGTATTGCCGAACAGAACGTGATTCATTCCCCGTTGCCGCAAGGGCAACAGTGGACGCGCGAGCTGGAGATGGTGGTAGAAAACGGCTGCTATACCCTCAAAGACACCTTCGATGACACCACTATTCTGGGCTGGATGATCCAGACGGAAGATACTGAATACAGCTTACCGCAGCCGGAAATTGCAGGCGAGCTGCTGAAAATCAGCGGAGCGCGCCTGGAAAACAAAGGCCAGTTTGACGGTAAATGGCTGGATGAAAAAGATCCGCTGCAAAACGCCTATGTGCAGGCCAACGGTCAGGTGATTAATCAGGATCCGTATCATTACTACACCATTACGGAGAGCGCCGAACAGGAACTGGTTAAAGCCACCAACGAGCTGCATCTGATGTATCTTCACGCCACCGATAAAGTGCTGAAAGATGACAACCTGCTGGCGTTGTTCGACATTCCGAAAATCCTCTGGCCGCGTTTGCGCCTCTCCTGGCAGCGTCGTCGCCACCATATGATCACCGGTCGTATGGATTTCTGTATGGATGAACGTGGCCTGAAGGTCTATGAATACAACGCCGATTCAGCCTCTTGTCATACTGAAGCGGGCTTGATCCTCGAACGCTGGGCGGAGCAGGGCTATAAAGGCAATGGCTTCAATCCGGCGGAAGGGCTAATTAACGAACTGGCTGGCGCGTGGAAACACAGTCGCGCGCGTCCGTTTGTCCATATCATGCAGGACAAAGATATCGAGGAAAACTATCACGCGCAGTTTATGGAGCAGGCGCTGCAACAGGCGGGCTTTGAAACGCGTATCTTGCGCGGGCTAGATGAACTGGGCTGGGATGCTGCCGGACAACTGATTGATGGGGAAGGGCGACTGGTTAACTGCGTGTGGAAGACCTGGGCGTGGGAAACGGCGTTTGATCAGATTCGTGAAGTCAGTGACCGTGAATTTGCTGCGGTGCCGATTCGCACTGGTCATCCGCAAAATGAAGTGCGCCTGATCGACGTTCTGCTACGCCCGGAAGTGCTGGTCTTTGAACCGCTTTGGACGGTGATCCCTGGCAACAAAGCGATTCTGCCAATTCTTTGGTCGCTGTTCCCGCATCATCGTTATCTGCTGGATACCGATTTCACTGTTAATGATGAACTGGTGAAAACCGGTTACGCCGTGAAACCGATTGCTGGTCGCTGTGGTAGCAATATCGACCTGGTCAGCCATCATGAAGAGGTGCTCGACCAAACCAGCGGTGAATTTGCCGAGCAGAAAAACATCTACCAGCAACTGTGGTGCCTGCCAAAAGTGGACGGTAAATACATTCAGGTTTGTACCTTCACCGTGGGCGGCAACTACGGCGGGACGTGTTTGCGCGGCGATGAATCTCTGGTCATCAAAAAAGAGAGTGATATTGAACCGTTAATTGTGCTGAAAGAGTAATAGACTTTTTCGCAAACCCGTGCTGATTATCAAAAATAATCAGCACGGAGAATCGTTCATGGAATGCTCAAAATATTGAACATTGGAATACATTAAGTCAACAAATTCACTATATGAATGTATTAATGATTGAAATGATTCGCCATTAATTATTTCTTAAAACTTTGAATGGCAACTTATTATCTGATACTAAAGAAATAACACTCTTTTTATCGTTAAAAAATGATATTTCACTTTGCCCACGCCGTTAAAGTCACTGATAATGCGTCCGTTCGTAAATTCAAAATGGCGTAATCTAATATATGCTAAATTTATTTGTTGGCCTTGATATATACACAGGGCTTTTGTTATTACTTGCTCTGGCATTTGTGTTGTTCTACGAAGCAATCAATGGTTTTCATGACACGGCGAATGCGGTGGCAACCGTTATTTATACTCGTGCCATGCAGCCACAGCTTGCCGTGGTGATGGCGGCATTTTTTAACTTTTTTGGCGTGTTATTGGGCGGACTTAGTGTCGCTTATGCCATCGTCCATATGTTGCCAACCGATTTGCTATTGAATATGGGGTCAACCCACGGTCTGGCGATGGTCTTTTCCATGCTGCTGGCGGCGATTATCTGGAACCTGGGAACGTGGTTCTTTGGTTTACCGGCCTCCAGTTCGCACACCTTGATTGGTGCGATTATCGGCATCGGTTTAACCAACGCGCTGTTAACCGGCTCATCGGTGATGGATGCGTTAAACCTGCGTGAAGTGACCAAGATTTTCTCCTCGTTAATTGTCTCCCCCATCGTCGGCCTGGTCATTGCGGGTGGTCTGATTTTCCTGCTGCGCCGTTTCTGGAGCGGGACGAAAAAGCGTGACCGTATTCACCGAATTCCTGAAGATCGCAAAAAGAAAAAAGGCAAACGTAAGCCGCCATTCTGGACACGTATTGCCCTCATTGTTTCCGCTGCGGGCGTGGCGTTTTCGCACGGTGCGAACGACGGGCAGAAAGGGATCGGCCTGGTGATGCTGGTGCTGGTGGGGATAGCGCCCGCTGGTTTTGTCGTCAATATGAATGCGTCTGGTTATGAAATTACCCGTACCCGCGATGCAGTGACTAACTTCGAACACTATCTGCAACAGCATCCTGAACTGCCGCAGAAGTTAATTGCGATGGAACCTCCATTGCCTGCGGCATCGACTGATGGCACGCAAGCGACGGAGTTTCACTGTCATCCGGCAAATACCTTTGATGCGATTGCGCGCGTTAAAACGATGCTGCCGGGCAATATGGAAAGCTACGAGCCGTTAAACGTAAGTCAACGCAGTCAGCTGCGCCGTATTATGCTTTGTATCTCTGATACCTCTGCGAAGCTGGCGAAACTGCCAGGCGTTAGCAAAGAAGACCAGAGCCTGCTGAAAAAACTGCGCAGCGATATGTTAAGCACCATTGAATATGCTCCAGTGTGGATAATCATGGCGGTGGCTTTAGCACTCGGTATTGGCACCATGATTGGCTGGCGCCGTGTAGCGATGACCATCGGTGAGAAAATTGGTAAGCGCGGCATGACGTATGCGCAAGGGATGGCGGCGCAGATGACGGCGGCGGTATCTATCGGTCTTGCCAGTTATATTGGGATGCCCGTTTCCACAACTCACGTACTCTCTTCTGCGGTGGCGGGGACGATGGTGGTAGATGGCGGTGGGTTACAGCGTAAAACGGTAACCAGTATCCTGATGGCGTGGGTGTTTACCTTACCGGCGGCAATTTTTCTGTCTGGTAGTCTGTACTGGATTGCATTGCAGCTTATCTAACCTTCCTGTTAATGCCCGGTCCTGCGATCGGGCATTATCACTTCTGACTAGCGATAACCTCGCGCTGTCATAAAATCCATTATCGCTTTTTCCGCATCAACCAGCACTTGTTCCAGCGGTTGATTGGCATCGATATCAACCAGTTGCGCGCCTCCAAAGGTTAACTTTGGCGTTATGGCAATTTTCTTCGCCAGAGATTCTCGTTTGTGGTCAGGCTTACGCGCGCAGGCCACGTCCAGGGAGACATTGAGTTTGATGACCAGATCAGGCTTATGGCTCGCCATCCAGTGAAATGCTTTACGTTCCTGACTTGCCAGCCATGACACAAAACGACCACCTTCAACGTTAGGCGGGAACACCGTACCATCGTAAGCGCCAGGAATCTGGTCCTGTGGATAACGGTCGGTTAAAACAATTAACCCGCGACGACGACAGGCAAGCATATGACGAAAGCGCAGTAAGCGGCGGGCGACAAACGCTGTAATTACCAGCGCCGGAACTGGCCCAGGCAATTTTTTCGCTGTTTTCACTTTATTGCGTTCAATTGATTTATTAAGCGATTTTCCCATTAAGGGCAGTTTTACCACTGCACGACCGACATTTCCGGCTTGCTTTCCTAAATGAACTCTTTCTGCGGCACCATATTTTTCGACAACGGTAATGAGATGTTCACAAACCGTTGACTTGCCTGAACCATCACTACCAATAACGGCTATTAATGGAGGTGTTATAGACTGCATGAATATATCCTTAAATTTAAATATCCATCCCAAATATTTATCTGGTTAATATGTTTTAATGAAAGCGTAATTCAGGTCAATGTCACAATTAACCATTGTCACAATAAGGTTGAACGGATATTCTGAGCACGGACCACGTAATATTCAATACATTATTTGCTGCCGGGTTTTTCGTGAATCAACGTAATATGTCAATAATTAATTCCATGCCAGTGCGTGTTATTGCCATTGTGGGATGTGATGGTTCAGGTAAATCGACCCTCACGGCAAGCCTGGTGAATGAACTGGCAGCAATAATGCCAACAGAACACATTTATCTCGGGCAGTCTTCCGGACGAATTGGCGAATGGATTTCACAGTTCCCTATAATTGGCGCCCCTTTTGGGCGTTATCTGCGGGGTAAGGCAGCTCATGTACATGAAAAGCCCTCAACACCGCCTGGCAATATTACCGCGCTGGTTATCTATTTGCTTTCCTGCTGGCGCGCGTACAAGTTTCGAAAAATGTTGAGAAAAAGCCAGCATGGCTTTTTGTTGATTACCGACCGCTACCCGCAGGTTGAAGTCCCTGGCTTTCGTTTTGATGGTCCACAACTGGCTAAAACTAAAGGCGGTAATGGCTGGGTAAAAATGTTAAGGCAGCGCGAGCTGAAGCTGTACCAATGGATGGCGTCTTATTTGCCCGTATTGTTGATTCGTCTTGGCATTGATGAACAAACCGCGTTTTCGCGTAAACCTGACCATCAACTGGCAGCGTTACAGGAAAAAATCGCCGTTACGCCGCAACTGACTTTCAACGGCGCCAGGATCCTTGAACTGGATGGTCGGCAACCAGCCGATGAAATCCTGCAAGCGTCACTACGTGCAATTCACGCCGCACTTTCCTGATCACCAAAATGGATAGGGGATGATTTAAAGAATGGATGCACTACAAACGCAAGCTGTTAACAGCACTACCGCGCCGCAGCCCAGCTACATTCCGGGGCTAATTGCGGTGGTCGGGTGCGATGGCACCGGTAAATCTACTCTGACCACCGATCTGGTGAAATCATTGCAACAGCACTGGCAAACCGAGCGGCGCTATCTGGGGCTGCTCTCGGGCGAAGACGGTGACAAAATCAAACGATTACCGTTGGTTGGTGTCTGGCTGGAGCGGCGACTGGCGGCAAAATCCTCGAAAACCCAAAGCATGAAAACTCGCTCTCCGGCGCTCTGGGCGGCGGTGATTATGTACTGCTTCTCGCTGCGAAGAATGGCGAACCTTCGTAAGGTTCAGCGACTGGCGCAAAGCGGCGTACTGGTGGTCAGCGATCGCTTTCCGCAGGCGGAAATTTCCGGTTTTTATTATGACGGGCCGGGGATTGGCGTCGAGCGCGCGACCGGGAAAATCAACCAATTTCTGGCGCAGCGCGAGCGACAGTTATACCAACAAATGGCGCAGTACCGTCCTGAATTAATCATTCGTTTGGGGATTGATATTGATACTGCCATTTCCCGCAAGCCTGACCATGACTATGCCGAGTTGCAGGACAAAATCGGCGTCATGTCAAAGATTGGCTATAACGGCACAAAAATTTTAGAGATTGATTCCAGAGCGCCCTACAGCGAAGTGCTGGAACAGGCACAGAAAGCGGTTTCTCTGGTTGCCATCGTTTCTGACCGCCGAAGCTTGACTTAAGGCAGACGGGATATTTTTCATTTTTCAACGATAAGGTCAGGCTGAATTGGCAGGTTTTAACATCAAACATTGGTTTGCAGATGGAGCCTTTCGCACCATTATTCGTAACAGCGCCTGGTTAGGCTCCAGCAATGTCGTGAGTGCCTTGCTGGGCTTACTGGCGCTTTCGTGCGCCGGTAAAGGAATGACGCCAGCGATGTTTGGTGTACTTGTCGTCATACAGTCCTATGCCAAGTCGATTAGTGATTTTATTAAGTTTCAGACATGGCAGTTGGTGGTGCAGTACGGAACGCCAGCATTAACCAACAATAATCCCCAGCAATTCCGTAATGTCGTCTCATTTTCCTTCTCGCTGGATATCGTCAGTGGTGCGGTGGCGATTGTCGGCGGCATTGCCTTACTGCCATTCCTTTCCCATTCATTAGGTCTGGATGACCAAAGTTTTTGGCTGGCGGCGCTCTATTGCACGCTCATTCCTTCAATGGCTTCCTCCACGCCGACCGGCATTTTGCGTGCGGTTGATCGCTTCGACTTAATTGCTGTACAGCAGGCGACGAAACCTTTTCTGCGCGCAGCGGGCAGCGTAATAGCCTGGTATTTTAACTTTGGCTTTGCCGGATTTGTTATCGCCTGGTACGCATCGAATCTGGTTGGCGGCACTATGTACTGGTGGTTTGCCGCGCGCGAATTACGCCGCAGAAATATCCATAACGCGTTCAAATTGAATCTGTTTGAGTCTGCCCGACACATCAAAGGCGCATGGAGTTTTGTCTGGTCAACCAACATTGCCCATTCCATTTGGTCGGCGCGTAATTCATGTAGCACGGTGCTGGTGGGGATCGTATTAGGGCCAGCTGCTGCCGGGTTATTTAAAATCGCCATGACATTCTTCGATGCCGCCGGGACGCCCGCCAGTTTGTTGGGTAAGAGTTTTTACCCTGAAGTCATGCGCTTAGATCCACGAACTACCAGACCGTGGCTCCTGGGCGTGAAGTCTGGATTGCTGGCAGGTGGGATTGGCATTCTGGTGGCGCTGGCCGTGTTAATCGTTGGCAAGCCACTTATTTCACTGGTGTTTGGTGTTAAGTATCTCGAAGCGTATGACCTGATCCAGGTGATGCTCGGAGCCATTGTTATTTCGATGCTGGGCTTCCCACAGGAGTCATTATTGCTAATGGCAGGGAAACAGCGTGCTTTTCTCGTGGCGCAAACCATCGCCTCAATCGGCTACATCGTATTGCTGTTCATGTTCTGCCATCTGTTTGGCGTGCTGGGGGCAGCATTTGCTTACTTCGGTGGGCAATGTCTTGATGTGGTGCTCTCGTTAATTCCGACATTAAAGGCGTTCTTTCAACGCCATTTATTGGCCTATAACGCAGTGGGAGAAAAATCCCAATGATGAAAAAATATTTTCCACTTGAGGTCAGTGAGCGTTTATTTATCGCGGTCGAAGAAGATGATGTTGTTGACGCTCAAGTTAGCTTACCACCAACGATCGCACTACGTTGTTCATCGGAAATTATTCATGATAATTATGCATTATGCCTGAGATTCTGGTTGGACGGCGTCAATCGCAAGGCGTTACTCCACCTGACCCTGAAGCAGGCTAAAGGTGACCCTCTTACCGACGAAGAACGCAAACAGTATAAATACATGCGAGCGCGCTACAAGCATCTGCGTTTTGCGCAACGGCTGTATTTAAAGAAGCATCAGGCTGGTTTTTTATTTGGCAAAACGACCGTTTTTCTGGGGCGTTTTCAGGATGGTTTTCGTAACGGTAAGAAAAATATTGTGTCGTATTACGGCAACCTGTTACGTATTTATTTAAGCTCTCCTGTCTGGTGGCTGGTGAACTATTCATTACGCCATAGCCAGCTAGAAAGCGTTAATGGTTTTATCGCTTATCGGCAGAAGCAAATGCGCATCCTGAAAGAAATTATTGCCAGGCCGCAGCTAACCGGCAGGGAATTTCATGATGTGCGAAAAATCATCAGTCAGCAGGTTTCTTATTACGACACTCTAAGATCGCTTGATCCCGAAAATACAGAGGCGTTGCAGATTTCCCGCTTCCTGGCAGCCATTAATGGCCTGATGGGGGATAAGCACGACGACATGGTGGCGGATGATTTGGACAATCGCCAATCGTATGATGCGCCAGTGGCACTCGACAGCGATATTCGTCAGCGCTTAGAACTGCTGATTTCGCGTTTTCCGCTATAACCGGAGTAATGATGCCCTCTCGTCTGATTACTGCGCTGATATTTTCACTCTTCTCGTTCTGCGCTACTGCGCACAATTTCGTCATCGGAAAACC
Source organism: Escherichia sp. E4930 (assembly GCF_005845405.1). Classification (NCBI taxonomy): domain Bacteria; kingdom Pseudomonadati; phylum Pseudomonadota; class Gammaproteobacteria; order Enterobacterales; family Enterobacteriaceae; genus Escherichia; species Escherichia sp. E4930. Next base: position 179,872 of record NZ_VCDZ01000015.1, read on the forward strand.
GGTCACACCTGTTTATATTCAGGACGGTGGCGAATTACTGCTCAAAAATGACGAAATTTACTATCAAAAGTGGAACAGCACGCAACTGAAAGGAAAAGTCCGCATTATTCAGTATATCGCTGGGCGAAAGTCAGCGAAGAAGAAGAACTCTCTGTTAATCAAAGCAGTAGAAACAGCAAACTTTCCTCAGGATCGTTTTCAGCCCACCACCATTGTGAACACCGATGATGCCATCTTTGGCACCGGCTATTTTGTGACAGGTAAAATTGAAAAAAATAAACGTCGTTATCCGTGGGCGCAATTCGTAATCGACGGCAGCGGTCTGGGGCGCGTTGCCTGGCAACTGCCGGAACAGAGTTCAACCATTCTGGTGCTGAATAAATACGGGCAAATTCAGTGGGCGAAGGACGGCAGCCTGACGCCAGAAGAAGTTGATCAGGTCATTGCGTTGGCGCAGAAGCTGATCGATGAATAAAAAACTCAAAGGATTGAGGGCGTTAGTGAGATGAAGCTGGTTGAACACTACATCATGCGTGGTACACGCCGTCTGGTGCTGATTATCGTTGGTTTTTTGATCTTTATCTTCGCCAGTTACTCTGCACAGCGTTACCTGACCGAAGCAGCCAATGGGACTTTAGCGCTTGATGTAGTACTTAATGTTGTTTTCTACAAAGTGCTGATAGCGCTTGAAATGTTACTTCCAGTGGGCCTGTATGTGTCGGTTGGTGTGACACTTGGGCAGATGTATACCGACTCGGAAATTACCGCTATCTCTGCGGCGGGCGCCAGTCCCACACGTTTGTATAAAGCCGTTCTGTATCTGGCAATTCCATTAAGCATTTTTGTCACGCTGTTGTCGATGTATGGTCGGCCCTGGGCTTATGCGCAGATTTATCAACTGGAACAACAGTCGCAGTCGGAGCTGGATGTTCGCCAGTTGCGGGCAAAGAAATTTAACACTAACGATAACGGACGAATGATCCTTTCGCAGACGGTTGATCAAGACAATAATCGCCTGACTGACGCGCTGATTTACACCTCTACCGCCAACCGAACCCGCATTTTCCGCGCCCGTTCGCTTGATGTTGTTGACCCCTCTCCTGAGAAGCCAACCGTTATGTTGCATACCGGCACGGCTTATATACTCGATCATCAGGGCAGTGACGATAACGAACAGATCTACCGTAATCTGCAATTACATCTCAATCCACTGGATCAAAGTGCCAACGTCAAACGTAAAGCGAAATCGGTCGCGGAATTGGCGCGCTCTGTATTTCCTGCCGATCATGCCGAACTGCAATGGCGACAAAGCCGTGGCCTGATCGCATTGTTGATGGCGCTGCTGGCCATTTCATTAAGTCGGGTAAAACCGCGGCAAGGGCGATTTTCAACGTTACTGCCACTGACGTTGCTGTTTGTTGCCATTTTTTATGGCGGCGACGTCTGCCGTACGCTGGTGGCTAACGGCGCTATTCCCCTCATTCCTGGTTTGTGGTTAGTGCCCGGACTCATGCTAATGGGCCTGTTGATGCTGGTCGCACGCGACTTCTCCTTGCTGCAGAAATTTTCCCGATGAATGTTTTCAGTCGCTATTTAATCCGTCACCTCTTTCTCGGTTTTGCCGCCGCCGCAGGGCTATTGCTGCCGCTTTTTACCACCTTCAACCTGATTAACGAACTGGATGATGTCAGTCCGGGCGGTTATCGCTGGACTCAGGCAGTGCTGGTAGTGCTAATGACCTTACCGCGCACACTGGTCGAACTTTCGCCGTTTATCGCGTTATTGGGTGGGATTGTTGGTCTCGGGCAGTTATCGAAAAACAGTGAGCTTACCGCCATTCGCAGCACGGGGTTTTCTATCTTCCGTATTGCACTGGTGGCGCTGGTCGCCGGGATATTGTGGACTGTTTCGTTAGGCGCGATAGATGAGTGGGTGGCGTCGCCATTGCAGCAACAGGCGTTGCAAATCAAATCGACCGCCACCGCGTTGGGGGAGGACAATGACATTACTGGCAATATGCTGTGGGCCAGGCGCGGTAATGAATTTGTGACGGTGAAATCGCTAAACGAGCAGGGCCAGCCGGTGGGCGTGGAGATATTTCATTACCGCGACAATCTCTCGCTCGAATCCTACATTTATGCACGCAGCGCCACCATTGAAGACGACAAAACGTGGATCTTGCATGGTGTGAATCATAAAAAATGGCTGAATGGCAAAGAAACGCTGGAAACATTAGATAATCTTGCCTGGCAATCGGCCTTCACCAGTATGAATCTTGAAGAGTTATCGATGCCGGGGAATACTTTTTCTGTCCGTCAGCTTAATCATTACATCCATTATTTGCAGGAAACCGGGCAACCCAGCAGCGAATACCGCCTTGCACTGTGGGAAAAAATGGGGCAACCGATCTTAACCCTGGCGATGATTTTGCTGGCTGTACCGTTTACCTTTAGCGCCCCGCGCTCGCCAGGGATGGGTAGCCGTCTCGCTGTAGGCGTCATCGTTGGCTTACTCACCTGGATCAGCTACCAAATCATGGTCAATCTGGGATTGCTATTTGCGTTGAGCGCACCCGTTACCGCGCTCGGTTTACCGATAGCGTTTGTACTGGTGGCGTTGAGCCTGGTGTATTGGTATGACAGTCAACATTAAACCCGCCGTGGCGCAACACCACGGCGGGCTCACGTTACTGCTTCAGAGTAGCGAACGCCTGAATGATGGCATCAATTTGCTCGCGACTGTGGGCAGCATTAACGCTACAGCGCAGCAGCGTCATGCCCGCCGGCGCGGCAGGTGGCAGGATAAGATTCACATACACGCCCAGCGAAATAAGCTCACGCCAGATGCGTAAACCTTCCTCTTTCGAACTGATTATTACCGGCACTACCGGGCTAATATGTGAGCTTAACTCGTAACCCAATTTTTGCAGCCCGTCATACAGATGGTTGGCGTTATCCATCAGCTTTTGCCGCAGCTCTGGTTGTGTGGCAATGGTTCTTAACGACGAGCGCACGGTCGCAATGCAGGACGGAGAAGGGGAGGCGGTAAAAATATACGGACGGCTGCCGTAGCGCAGCACTTCCATCGCTTCTGAACCGACAGCAAAACCGCCAATCGAGGCCAGACTTTTACTGAAGGTGCCAACGATAATATCCACATCATCTTCAACGCCAACGGCTTCAACCAATCCGCGCCCCGTTGCGCCTAACACGCCGAACGAGTGAGCTTCATCGACAATTAAATATCCGCCGAGACGACGTTTGATATCAACAATTTCCGCCAGCGGCGCAACGTCACCGAGCATACTGTAGATACCTTCAACGATGATAATCGCCTCTTTTGCCCGTTCACCGAGGCGAACCATGCGACGTTCCAGATCGTTGGCGTCATTATGGCGGAAACGAATAATCTCCGCGCCGCCGAGAGAACAGGCGTCATAAATACTGGCGTGGCTGTCGGCATCCAACAACACCACGGCGTTATGGTCGGCGAGTGCGCTGATGACGCCCAAATTAGCGGTATAACCGGTTGAAAAAACGATAGCGGTAGGACGATTGAAAAACTCGGCAATCTCTTTCTCTAACGCCAGATGCGGCGCATAACTGCCATTAGCCATACGTGAACCGGTGGTGCCGGTGCCTTGCGTCGCTAACGCTGCCTGGCCATCGGCGATGGCATCATGATTAAAAGTTAAACCGAGATAATTATTGGTCCCGGCCAGAATCACTTTTTTATTGCCGATACGCCCTTCGGTGGCGGAATACACTTCATCAATACAGGTGCCAAACGGCGTTAACCCGTTATCGCTAAATTGCAGTCGCTCGCCCGCAAGACGCGCATATTTATCGTATAGCCCCATTATTTATTCTCCAGCCATGGAAGTAGTGTTTCCATTAATTGCACAGGGGTTTTGACATCCAGCAGAATATTAATAGGAATGGAAATATCAAATCTGTCTTCAAGCATCATTAAGAGATCCATCACTTTAATCGACTCCAGGCCGAGATCGTTGACAAGATCGCTGTCAGGCTTAATTTCCACACCGTTTTCGACCAAATCCTGTAAACAGGAAAGGATGTAATCCATTACTATTTCACGATTTACCATAGAAACGTTAACACACCTTTAAACAAGACAATCAAAATAGCCCGTTGCGTAATGCGTGTTCCAGGCTAATCCCGGGAAACCAATTAATATCTTCAGAAATACGGTTATTACTTGCCGACCAGTCAACATGAGTTAATTCACCCAATTTTGAGCGGGTCAGCATAGGTTCTTTACCTGCCAGGCGACTCAACGCGGTACTGACATCTGCAAGGCAGGTGAGCAACGGCAGAGGAATGCCGACCATCCGTACAGCTCCTTGACGGGCGGCGGCGGCCAGTTGTTGCACGCGCTGCCAGTCATAGCCACCGGCGACACCATCACATAATTCATACGTTTGCGTCTGTACGGAATCGGTGCTTAACCACTGACCTACGGCTTGCGCGAAATCGGTGACGTGCAGGAAAGAGAGTTGTGTATCTGGTGCGCCCAGCCGTGGCAGCAGGCCACGCAGCATCCAGTCAAACAGTGGTTTTAACTCTTTATCGCCGGGGCCATAGACTGCTGTTGGGCGAAAAATGCTCAGCGTAATTTCGTCCGCCATTGCTGCCAGTCGTTGTTCGGCGACGTGTTTGGATTTCGCGTACCAGGAGAGTTCGGGATGGCGCGCCGCCAGCGAAGAGATAAAAAGAAAACGTTGGCAAAAGCCGCTCTCTTTTGCCGCCTGCATCAGGCGCAGGCTGCCGTCAACGTTACAGCGAGTAAAGACATCCTCTTTGTGTCCGCGTACTTGCCCGGCGCAATGGACCACAGCACCGGCACCAGCAACCAACTCGCTAAGTGAATGCGTATCTTCCAGCGAACCGCGCACCCAGGTAACGTTATCGTTATGGTGAGCACGGGAAGTACGCGTCAATGCGCGGACGTGAAAGCCGCGGGCGAGCAGATTATCGATAATATATTTACCGATAAACCCGGTAGCGCCCGTCACCGCGACCGTTTGATTCATTGCGCAAAACCTGCGAGGGATTCCTGCACATGAAGATTGGCGGCATAGGCTTTCTGATAACGTTTTTTCGCTTCTGCGCGGGCAGGTTTACCGGAAGATGTGCGCGGAATACTGTGTGGTGGTAACAAGTCGATAGCCGCCGAAACGCCAAATTCGCTTTGTATCCGCGCCGCCAGAGAGTGGATTAGCTGGGCGCGACGATTTTCGTCGCTGATCCGGCACTGGATCTGCAAAATGATTTTTTCCTGGGCGGTAACAAAAGCAATGGCATCGCCAGAATGAATTTCTGGTTCCTGTTCTGCAATGTATTCAATATCTTGTGGCCAGATATTGCGGCCACGAATAATAATCAGATCTTTAATACGCCCAGTGACATAAAGGTAACCGTCCAGCAGATAACCGAGGTCGCCGGTATCTAACCAACCCGTCGCCGCGATATCGTCCTGCGAAGTCTGGTCGCCAAAATAGCCGCTCATCAGGCTGGGACCAGAAATACAAATATGGCCCACTACGCGTTCGGCTACTGGCAGACCCGCTTCATTACGAATTTCAATGCCATGTTCCGGCAACGTTTTACCGCAGTTGACGAAAGTCGATACGGCGCGTGTCTCAGCACCCGGTGCGACGGCTTTACCCTGATATTCAAGGATGTCGCGATCCACTTCGTTAACCACAACCCCGGAGGCTTCATCGGAGAAGCTGACGGCCAGCGCGTTCTCTGCCAGTCCGTAGCAGGGCATAAAGGTTTTATCGTCAAAGTTAACCTGACGGAAACATTCAGCGAACTGATGGAGCTGTTCTGCTGAGATGGGTTCTGCGCCAATACCCGCAACGCGCCAGCAGGAAAGATCCAGTTCAGCGAGATCTTTTTCATTCACGCGGCGCTGGCACAATTCATAGCCAAACGGCGGCGCAACGGAAACCGTGCCATGATTTTTACTGATCAATTTAAGCCATTGGAGCGGGCGCATGGCGAAATCCTGGGTACGTAAATAATCCACCGAAAGCTGCGTGGCGACAGGTGTCAGGAGAAAACCGACCAGCCCCATATCATGGTAGAAAGGCAGCCAGGAGACGCAGCGGTCGCCAGGGCGTAATTTAATGCCATCGTGGCTTATGGCGCGTAGATTAGCCATCACTTCGCGGTGAGTGATGATAACGCCACGGGGAAAACGGGTGCTGCCGGAGGTGTACTGGAGGTAGGCGATATCGTCTGGAACTGGACGCTGGAGTGCAACATCGGCTTCTGGTAATGCCTTAAACCAGGCGTGGCTTAAAACATGTAATTTGGGGGTGTCATGCGTTGCGGCATTGACCAGCGGCAACCATTCATCGCCAGTGATTATCGCGGCTGGTTGGCAGCGTGCCAGTAAACCTTGCAGTTTGGTGCTCCAGGAATCACGCTGACCGACGCCCATTGGAATCGCCAATGGTACGGCAACTAATCCAGCATACTGGCAGGCAAAAAATGCCTCGACAAACCCGCTACTGGTTTCGGCAATCAGCGCCACGCGATCGCCTTTTTTCAGGTTCAGCGATAGCAGCCGCTTTGCTCCTGTTTCGGCGCGCACGTTTAGTGTCTGATATTCCAATTTTTCTTCAAGTTGGCAACGCCTGTCATAAAAACTCATTCCGGCGCTTCCCAGCGCGGCATAGTCCAAAGCATCAACAAGCGTTGGAAAATCGGCATAGCGCATAGGCAGGGAATGCGTAAAAATTTTATTGGACATATACACCACGAAAAAATTGGATATCAAAAATAAAGTGACAATAATGCGGTGGATTATATATGCATAAAAGATAAATGAGATAGTATTTTCATTGGTGTGATATTGAACATTGATTTAAATAATGCTTTAAATCTTAACTCTGTTTATTGTGAATAATATTTAATTTATGAATATATTAAGATAATGCTCTGGCGGGTCGCATTAAGTCCACAATAGTCATGTTGATCGGCTAACGGTAGCTCTGGTTTATCGTAATTATTCATAAATATTATTTTATTTTTCCTTGCATTCACCGAATGGATTTTTAAGGTGCCGTCCGTTGCTGTTTATTTTCAGCATTAATTATTTGTTATCCACTAAGATATGGAATGCGATCTGCTGATGATTAAAATTGAAAAAGTAATAAATAAAAACGACTTAAAAGCATTTATCGCTTTTCCGTCGTCACTTTATCCCGATGATTCGAACTGGATCCCTCCTTTATTCATTGAACGCAGCGAGCATCTGTCAGCGAAAAATCCGGGGACGGACCATATCATCTGGCAGGCATGGGTGGCGAAAAAAGAAGGGCAGGTAGTAGGGCGCATTACCGCGCAAATCGATACCTTACACCGCAAGCGTTACGGCGAAGATACCGGTCATTTCGGCATGATTGACGCCATTGATGACTCGCAGGTTTTTGCCGCGTTGTTTGGCGCAGCGGAAGCGTGGTTGAAGTCACAAGGTGCAAGCAAGATCAGCGGACCTTTTAGCCTGAATATCAATCAGGAAAGTGGATTACTGATTGAAGGTTTCGATACACCGCCCTGTGCGATGATGCCGCACGGTAAACCGTGGTATGCCGCGCATATTGAACAACTGGGTTATCACAAAGGTATTGATTTACTGGCGTGGTGGATGCAGCGAACCGATCTCACTTTCTCTCCGGCGCTAAAGAAACTGATGGGTCAGGTACGCAACAAGGTGACCATTCGCTGCATCAATCGTCAGCGGTTTGCCGAAGAGATGCAGATCCTGCGTGAGATTTTCAACTCCGGCTGGCAGCACAACTGGGGATTTGTGCCGTTTACCGAACATGAATTCGCGACCATGGGCGATCAACTTAAGTATCTGGTGCCGGACGATATGATCTACATCGCCGAGATTGATTCTGCACCCTGCGCGTTTATTGTCGGCTTACCGAACATCAACGAGGCGATTGCCGATCTGAACGGATCGCTCTTTCCCTTCGGCTGGGCAAAATTGCTGTGGCGCTTGAAAGTCAGCGGTGTGCGGACCGCGCGAGTGCCGCTAATGGGGGTTCGCGACGAGTATCAGTTCAGCCGCATCGGCCCGGTGATTGCTCTGTTATTGATTGAAGCCTTACATGATCCGTTTGCCCGCCGGAAGATCGATGCGCTGGAAATGTCATGGATCCTCGAAACCAATACAGGCATGAATAACATGCTGGAACGCATTGGGGCGGAGCCGTACAAGCGTTATCGCTTGTATGAAAAGCAGATTTAACACCAGATCCCATTAAGCGCACAGACAGCCCCCTCGCCTCGGGGATAGGGGGAAAACGCTGCTCACATCCCCCCTTTGTTCATCTCCTGCGGCACCGCCGAACGAATCAAGTGGTGGCCTTCCAGCTCAATATCGTGGAGATTCTTTTTCACGGTCCACACATGATCGCGGGCGGCGCGCTGGGCGACATGCGGGAGTCGCTGCAACACCGCGTTATAGATCCGCGCATGCTGGCGATCGATCTGCTTTTTTTGCTGTGGTCGATGGTAGAGATTATTCACGCTGGCAAACACCGAATTAAACATCAGATCGGTCAATGATTGCAGCGTAAACACCAGCACCTGATTGTGGGAAGCCTGACAAATGGCGAGATGGAAAGCGTGATCCAGCTGTGCATGTTCGATCAGCGAAAGCTCTTTGTTGTGCTCACTGGCGGCGAGCATTTTTTCATAACAGCGGGTTATCAAAACAAAATCAGCCTGGGTTCCCAGCGTAGCCGCCAACCTTGCCGATTCGCCTTCCAGTAATGCGCGAACATCAAGCAGATCGTACAGCGTTCGCGGCTGCGTACTGAACAGATGGATCAGCGGGCTGGTGTCCTGCACCCGATTAAGCCGTGCGACACGAGAATCGCGACCCTGCGCTGTTTCAATAATCCCGCGCCCGCGCAGCACGGTCAGCCCTTCACGCAGTGCGGAGCGTGAGAAGCCGAGCTTTTCACACAGTCGACGTTCTGAAGGAAGCGGCTGCCCGACCTTCAGCACGCCGTCGATAATTAACCGTTCGATACTTTCAGCAACTACTTCGCAAATAGGGCGACGTTCATCTTTCATTCCCGGACCTCGTGCACAGGTAGGACCAATTTTTCTGTTCTTAACTCGCAAAACACGCACATCACGTAAGTGATTATGTTACATCAATTTAACATTAAGTTAACCAATGCGAAGTCACAGAGCTGGAAAAAAAATGGTCTGACCGGTAGCTAAAGAGATAGACGAAAACGAAAAGCCCGCTTAATAACTGTTCACAGAAGCAGCGCGCAAAAATCAGCTGCCACACAACACAACAAAGCGAACCCTACTCATGAGCATCTTGTACGAAGAGCGTCTTGATGGCGCTTTACCCGATGTCGACCGCACATCGGTACTGATGGCACTGCGTGAGCATGTCCCTGGACTGGAGATCCTGCATACCGATGAGGAGATCACTCCTTACGAGTGTGACGGGTTGAGCGCGTATCGCACGCGTCCATTACTGGTTGTTCTGCCTAAGCAGATGGAACAGGTGACGGCGATTCTGGCTGTTTGCCACCGCCTGCGTGTGCCGGTGGTGACCCGTGGCGCAGGCACCGGGCTTTCTGGCGGCGCGCTGCCGCTGGAAAAAGGTGTGTTGTTGGTGATGGCGCGCTTTAAAGAGATCCTCGACATTAACCCCGTTGGTCGCCGCGCGCGCGTGCAGCCGGGCGTGCGTAACCTGGCGATCTCCCAGGCCGTTGCGCCGCATAATCTCTATTACGCGCCAGATCCTTCCTCACAAATCGCCTGTTCCATTGGCGGCAATGTGGCGGAAAATGCTGGTGGCGTCCACTGCCTGAAATATGGTCTGACCGTACATAACCTGCTGAAAATTGAAGTACAAACGCTGGACGGCGAGGTGCTGACGCTGGGATCGGACGCGCTGGATTCGCCTGGTTTTGACCTGTTGGCGCTGTTCACCGGATCGGAAGGTATGCTCGGCGTGACCACCGAAGTGACGGTAAAACTGCTGCCGAAGCCGCCCGTGGCGCGTGTGTTGTTAGCCAGCTTTGACTCGGTAGAAAAAGCCGGACTTGCGGTTGGTGACATCATCGCTAATGGCATTATCCCCGGCGGGCTGGAGATGATGGATAACCTGTCGATCCGCGCGGCGGAAGATTTTATTCATGCCGGTTATCCCGTCGACGCCGAAGCGATTTTGTTATGCGAGCTGGACGGCGTGGAGTCTGACGTACAGGAAGACTGCGAGCGAGTTAACGACATCTTACTGAAAGCGGGCGCGACTGACGTCCGTCTGGCACAGGATGAAGCAGAGCGCGTACGTTTCTGGGCTGGCCGCAAGAACGCCTTTCCGGCGGTGGGGCGCATCTCTCCCGATTACTACTGCATGGACGGCACCATCCCACGCCGCGCGCTGCCTGGCGTACTGGAAGGCATTGCCCGTTTATCGCAGCAATATGATTTACGTGTTGCCAACGTCTTTCATGCCGGAGACGGCAACATGCACCCGTTAATCCTTTTCGATGCCAACGAACCCGGTGAATTTGCCCGCGCGGAAGAACTGGGCGGGAAGATCCTCGAACTGTGCGTTGAAGTTGGCGGCAGCATCAGTGGGGAACATGGCATCGGGCGCGAAAAAATCAATCAAATGTGCGCCCAGTTCAACAGTGATGAAATCACTACTTTTCATGCGGTAAAGGCGGCGTTTGATCCCGATGGTTTGCTGAACCCAGGAAAAAACATTCCCACGCTACACCGCTGTGCTGAATTTGGTGCCATGCATGTGCATCACGGTCATTTACCTTTCCCTGAACTGGAGCGTTTCTGATGCTACGCGAGTGTGATTACAGCCAGGCGCTGCTGGAGCAGGTGAATCAGGCGATTAGCGATAAAACGCCGCTGGTGATTCAGGGCAGCAATAGCAAAGCCTTTTTAGGCCGTCCTGTCACCGGGCAAACGCTGGATGTGCGTTGTCATCGCGGCATTGTTAATTACGACCCGACCGAACTGGTGATTACCGCGCGTGCCGGAACGCCGCTGGTGGCGATTGAAGCGGCACTGGAGAGCGCCGGGCAAATGCTCCCCTGCGAGCCGCCGCATTATGGTGAAGAAGCCACCTGGGGCGGGATGGTCGCCTGCGGGCTGGCGGGGCCGCGTCGCCCGTGGAGCGGTTCGGTCCGCGATTTTGTCCTCGGCACGCGCATCATTACCGGCACAGGAAAACATCTGCGTTTTGGTGGCGAAGTGATGAAAAACGTTGCCGGATACGATCTCTCACGGTTAATGGCCGGAAGCTACGGTTGTCTTGGCGTGCTCACTGAAATCTCAATGAAAGTGTTACCGCGACCGCGCGCCACCTTGAGCCTGCGTCGGGAAATCAGCCTGCAAGAAGCCATGGACGAAATCGCCCAGTGGCAACTCCAGCCGCTACCCATTAGTGGCTTATGTTACTTCGACAACGCGTTGTGGATCCGCCTTGAAGGCGGTGAAGGATCGGTAAAAGCGGCGCGTGAACTGCTGGGTGGCGAAGAGGTTGCGGGTCAGTTCTGGCAGCAATTGCGTGAACAACAACTGCCGTTCTTCTCGTTACCAGGTACCTTATGGCGCATTTCATTACCCAGCGATGCGCCGATGATGGATTTACCCGGCGAGCAACTGATCGACTGGGGCGGGGCGTTACGCTGGCTGAAATCGACAGCCGATGACAATCAAATCCATCGCATCGCCCGCAACGCTGGCGGTCATGCGACCCGTTTTAGTGCCGGAGATGGCGGCTTTGCCCCGCTACCGGCTCCTTTATTCCGCTATCACCAGCAGCTTAAACAGCAGCTCGATCCTTGCGGCGTGTTTAACCCCGGTCGCATGTACGCGGAACTTTAAGGAGCAGGCTATGCAAACCCGGTTAACCGAAGAGATGCGGCAGAACGCGCGGGCGCAGGAAGCCGACAGCATCCTGCGCGCCTGTGTTCACTGCGGATTTTGTACCGCAACCTGCCCAACTTATCAGCTATTGGGCGATGAACTGGACGGGCCGCGCGGGCGCATCTATCTGATTAAACAGGTGCTGGAAGGCAACGAAGTCACGCTTAAAACACAGGAGCATCTCGATCGCTGTCTCACTTGCCGCAATTGTGAAACCACCTGTCCTTCTGGTGTGCGCTATCACACTCTGCTGGATATCGGGCGTGATATTGTCGAGCAGAAAGTGAAACGCCCACTGCCGGAGCGAATGCTGCGCGAAGGATTGCGCCAGGTAGTGCCGCGTCCGGCGGTCTTTCGCGCATTGACGCAGGTAGGGCTGGTGCTGCGACCGTTTTTGCCGGAACAGATCAGAGCAAAACTGCCTGCTGAAACCGTGAAAGCTAAACCGCGTCCGCCGCAGCGCCATAAGCGTCGGGTTTTAATGCTGGAAGGCTGCGCCCAGCCTACGCTTTCGCCCAACACCAACGCGGCAACCGCGCGGGTGCTGGATCGTCTGGGGATCAGCGTCACGCCAGCTAATGAAGCAGGCTGTTGTGGCGCGGTGGACTATCATCTTAATGCGCAAGAGAAAGGGCTGGCGCGGGCGCGAAATAATATTGATGCCTGGTGGCCCGCGATTGAAGCAGGTGCCGAGGCAATTTTGCAGACTGCCAGCGGCTGCGGTGCGTTTGTCAAAGAGTACGGGCAGATGCTGAAAAACGATGCGCTGTATGCCGATAAAGCGCGTCAGGTCAGTGAGCTGGCGGTCGATTTAGTCGAACTTCTGCGCGAGGAACCGCTGGAAAAACTGGCAATTCGCGGCGATAAAAAGCTGGCCTTCCACTGCCCGTGTACCCTGCAACATGCGCAAAAGCTGAACGGCGAAGTGGAAAAAGTGTTACTTCGTCTTGGATTTACCTTAACGGACGTTCCCGACAGCCATCTGTGCTGCGGGTCGGCGGGAACGTATGCATTAACGCATCCCGATCTGGCGCGCCAGCTGCGGGATAACAAAATGAATGCGCTGGAAAGCGGCAAACCGGAAATGATCGTCACCGCCAACATTGGTTGCCAGACGCATCTGGCGAGCGCCGGTCGTACCTCTGTGCGTCACTGGATTGAAATTGTAGAACAAGCCCTTGAAAAGGAATAACAAAATGAAAACTAAAGTCATTCTTAGCCAGCAAATGGCGAGTGCAATTATTGCCGCAGGTCAGGAAGAGGCGCAGAAAAATAACTGGTCTGTTTCCATTGCTGTTGCCGATGACGGCGGTCATCTGCTGGCGTTAAGTCGCATGGACGATTGCGCGCCGATTGCGGCTTACATCTCCCAGGAGAAAGCGCGTACCGCCGCGTTGGGGCGTCGTGAAACTAAGGGCTATGAAGAGATGGTGAACAACGGGCGTACCGCGTTCGTGACTGCGCCGTTACTGACGTCGCTGGAAGGTGGTGTACCGGTTGTTGTTGATGGACAAATTATTGGTGCCGTGGGCGTTTCTGGTTTAACCGGAGCACAGGATGCGCAGGTCGCGAAAGCGGCAGCAGCGGTGTTGGCGAAATAAGCGAAAACGAGGAGATAAACAATGAGTCAAACCATAACCCAGGGCCGTTTACGCATTGACGCCAATTTTAAACGTTTTGTGGATGAAGAAGTTTTACCGGGAACAGGGCTGGACGCTGCGGCGTTCTGGCGCAATTTTGATGAGATCGTTCACGATCTGGCACCAGAAAATCGTCAATTACTGGCAGAACGCGATCGCATTCAGGCGGCGCAGGACGAATGGCATCGCAGCAATCCGGGTCCGGTAAAAGACAAAGCGGCCTATAAATCTTTCCTGCGGGAACTGGGCTATCTCGTGCCGCAGCCGGACCACGTTACGGTGGAAACCACGGGCATCGACAGTGAAATCACCAGCCAGGCTGGGCCACAGCTGGTGGTTCCGGCAATGAACGCCCGCTACGCGCTGAACGCGGCGAACGCTCGCTGGGGCTCACTGTACGATGCGTTATACGGCAGCGACATCATCCCGCAGGAAGGGGCGATGGTCAGCGGCTACGATCCGCAGCGTGGTGAGCAGGTTATCGCCTGGGTTCGGCGTTTCCTCGATGAATCACTACCGCTGGAAAACGGCAGCTATCAGGATGTCGTGGCGTTTAAGGTGGTCGACAAACAATTACGTATCCAGTTGAAAAATGGTAAAGAAACCACGTTACGTACTCCGGCACAGTTTGTCGGTTACCGTGGCAATGCCGCTGCGCCGACCTGCATTTTGCTGAAAAATAACGGCCTGCATATTGAGCTGCAAATCGATGCCAACGGGCGGATTGGCAAAGACGATCCGGCGCACATCAACGACGTTATCGTTGAAGCCGCCATCAGTACCATTCTCGACTGTGAAGATTCGGTCGCTGCGGTTGATGCGGAAGATAAAATCCTGCTGTACCGCAACTTGCTGGGCCTGATGCAGGGGACTCTGCAAGAGAAAATGGAGAAAAACGGTCGGCAAATCGTGCGTAAACTGAATGACGATCGTCAGTACACCGCCGCCGATGGCTCTGAAATTTCTCTGCACGGACGCTCGTTGCTGTTTATCCGCAACGTGGGGCATTTGATGACCATTCCTGTGATTTGGGACAGCGAAGGCAATGAAATCCCGGAAGGCATTCTTGATGGCGTCATGACTGGCGCGATTGCCCTCTATGATTTAAAAGTGCAGAAAAATTCGCGCACTGGCAGCGTCTATATTGTGAAACCGAAAATGCACGGTCCGCAGGAAGTGGCATTCGCCAACAAACTGTTTACCCGCGTTGAGGCAATGCTCGGTATGGCACCGAATACCCTGAAAATGGGCATTATGGATGAAGAACGCCGGACCTCGCTGAACTTGCGTAGCTGTATCGCTCAGGCGCGCAACCGCGTGGCGTTCATCAATACCGGTTTCCTCGACCGTACCGGCGATGAAATGCATTCGGTGATGGAAGCTGGCCCGATGCTGCGTAAAAACCAGATGAAATCGACGCCGTGGATCAAAGCCTACGAGCGCAATAACGTGCTTTCCGGTCTGTTTTGCGGGCTGCGTGGTAAAGCGCAAATCGGTAAGGGGATGTGGGCAATGCCGGACCTGATGGCAGACATGTACAGCCAGAAGGGCGACCAATTGCGTGCCGGGGCAAACACGGCCTGGGTTCCGTCGCCAACTGCTGCTACGCTCCATGCGCTGCACTACCACCAAACCAACGTACAGAGCGTGCAAGCCAACATTGCCCAGACCGAGTTCAATGCTGAATTTGAACCGCTGCTGGACGATCTGCTGACTATTCCGGTTGCTGAAAATGCTAACTGGTCGGCGCAAGAGATCCAACAAGAGCTGGATAACAACGTGCAGGGGATTCTGGGCTACGTGGTGCGCTGGGTGGAGCAGGGGATTGGCTGTTCAAAAGTGCCGGATATTCACAATGTGGCGCTGATGGAAGACCGTGCAACGCTGCGCATCTCCAGCCAGCATATTGCCAACTGGTTACGCCACGGCATCCTGACCAAAGAGCAGGTGCAGGCGTCGCTGGAGAACATGGCGAAGGTGGTTGATCAGCAAAACGCTGGCGATCCGGCTTATCGTCCGATGGCGGGGAATTTCGCTAACTCGTGTGCTTTTAAAGCTGCCAGCGATTTGATCTTCCTCGGCGTGAAACAGCCAAACGGTTATACCGAACCGTTATTACACGCCTGGCGTTTACGCGAAAAAGAAAGTCATTAATAGCGTCAAAAAAAGCCCCGGCAAGTTTTATTGTCGGGGCTATTATAGTAACTGCGGTAGTACATTTATCCCGGAAATAACCGGAGCGATTATCAGGGTTTAACAAAATTAAATACCCGCAGCGCATTACTAGCGGGCCTAAAACAACAATATGGACATCTTAACGATACTCTGCGCCTGCGTGTGCGGAACAGAAACCCTTACCCGATATACTTGTTATGCCAGAGGTAGCAATTGCGTTAGCAGCGTACTGTTGCTGTAAAGTATAACGCCTATATTTTACAGTTCAGTCCTCTTTTGCTTATTACAACCTTAATCATATCAAGCATATAAAGATAATAAGAGACTGAACAATATGGTTACCTGGACCCAAATGTATATGCCGATGGGAGGACTGGGGCTATCCGCTCTGGTTGCCCTGATCCCAATAATATTCTTCTTCGTTGCACTTGCGGTATTACGTCTGAAAGGACATGTCGCCGGAGCAATAACCCTTATATTATCGATCCTGATTGCGATATTCGCCTTTAAAATGCCGATTGATATGGCATTTGCTGCTGCGGGCTATGGCTTTATTTATGGATTATGGCCTATTGCCTGGATTATTGTCGCGGCGGTATTCCTGTATAAATTAACCGTTGCCAGCGGCCAGTTCGATATTATCCGCAGCTCGGTTATCTCCATCACCGACGATCAGCGTTTGCAGGTGTTACTGATTGGTTTCTCCTTTGGCGCGTTGCTGGAAGGGGCGGCTGGCTTTGGTGCTCCGGTGGCGATTACCGGTGCGCTGCTGGTGGGCCTGGGCTTCAAACCGCTATACGCGGCGGGGCTGTGTCTGATAGCCAACACTGCGCCGGTGGCGTTTGGTGCGTTGGGCGTGCCAATTCTGGTCGCCGGTCAGGTGACCGGAATCGATCCGTTCCACATTGGTGCTATGGCAGGACGCCAGTTGCCGTTCCTGTCGGTACTGGTGCCGTTCTGGCTGGTAGCAATGATGGACGGCTGGAAAGGGGTGAAAGAGACGTGGCCCGCGGCGCTGGTTGCAGGGGGAAGCTTCGCCATCACTCAGTTCTTTACCTCTAACTACATTGGCCCGGAACTGCCGGATATTACTTCGGCGCTGGTGAGTATCGTCTCACTTTCTTTATTCCTTAAAGTCTGGCGACCGAAAAATACCGAAACGGCAATCAGCATGGGGCAATCCGCAGGTGCGATGGTGGTAAATAAACCGTCTTCTGGCGGCCCGGTACCGTCAGAATATAGTCTGGGGCAAATCATTCGCGCGTGGTCACCGTTTTTAATCTTAACGGTGCTGGTCACCATCTGGACCATGAAACCGTTTAAAGCGTTATTTGCTCCGGGCGGCGCGTTTTATTCGCTGGTGATTAATTTCCAGATCCCTCATTTGCATCAACAAGTCTTGAAAGCGGCACCCATTGTCGCCCAGCCGACGCCAATGGACGCGGTGTTTAAATTCGACCCGCTCTCTGCTGGCGGCACCGCTATTTTCATTGCAGCGATTATCTCTATCTTCATCCTCGGCGTGGGGATCAAGAAAGGTATTGGTGTCTTTGCCGAAACGCTAATTAGCCTGAAGTGGCCGATACTGTCGATTGGCATGGTGCTGGCATTTGCCTTCGTGACCAACTATTCCGGTATGTCCACCACGCTGGCGCTGGTACTGGCGGGTACTGGTGTGATGTTCCCGTTCTTTTCGCCATTCCTCGGCTGGCTGGGGGTATTCCTTACCGGCTCGGACACTTCCTCTAACGCCCTGTTTGGTTCACTGCAATCAACCACGGCGCAGCAAATCAACGTCTCTGACACTCTGCTGGTGGCAGCAAATACCAGCGGCGGCGTAACTGGCAAGATGATCTCCCCACAATCTATCGCCGTGGCCTGCGCCGCGACGGGCATGGTGGGCCGAGAATCTGAACTGTTCCGCTACACCGTGAAGCACAGTCTGATTTTTGCCAGCGTTATCGGCATTATCACCCTGCTGCAGGCGTATGTGTTTACCGGGATGTTAGTTTCGTAAGTCAATAATGCCGGATGATCGTTAATATCATCCGGCTTCTTTCTATTCTCGTTTCATTATCCTGGCTAAATAATTGCAAAATTATTTCGTGGTTTATTATCCACGCATAAATAATATTTTATGTTCAGATAACTCGCTAAATAATTAAGGGGTTGAGAATATCTATTTTTTTGTCACGCAAAACAAGTCTGTATTAATTGTGTTCGCTTGATGAGAAAACACCGTGCTATCTGTTGCTTTTGCAATCGCAATCGTTAAAACTATCAACAACTTGGGATAGTTACATTGTGAATAATTGTTACTTTTTTGTTTGTTGAATCTTTTTATAAATACCCCGTCTGACATCGAATAGGGGATATTCTTATAAATTTCACCTGTTTCGTTATCAATAATGCAGTTTTTTAAGAATGGAGGAAGTTATTAGAGAAGATAAAGCATAAAACTATTTCCCCAGTTACGAATTTTTTAACTATATTTTGTCACTTGCGTTATTAATGAATAAGAAATTTAAATATAAAAAATCGCTTTTAGCGGCTATTTTAAGCGCAACCTTATTAACCGGTTGTGATGGCGGCGGTTCAGGTTCTTCCTCCGATACTCCGCCTGTAGATTCTGGAACCGGGTCTTTGCCGGAAGTGAAACCCGATCCAACGCCAAACCCGGAGCCGACGCCGGAGCCGGAACCTACTCCGGATCCGACACCTGATCCAGAGCCAACGCCAGAACCGGAGCCAGAACCTGTTCCTACGAAAACCGGTTATCTGACCCTGGGCGGAAGCCAGCGGGTAATCGGTGCTAAATGTAATGGTGAATCCAGCGACGGCTTTACTTTTACACCTGGCGAGAACGTTACTTGCGTGGCAGGTAACACGACAATTGCCACCTTCAACACTCAGTCAGAAGCTGCGCGTAGCCTGCGTGCGGTTGAAAAAGTGTCGTTTAGCCTTGAGGACGCGCAAGAACTGGCGGAGTCCGACGACAAGAAAAGCAATGCGCTCTCGCTGGTAACCTCCATGAACAGTTGTCCGGCGGATACAGAACAGGTTTGCCTGACGTTCTCCTCGGTGATCGAGAGTAAACGCTTCGACTCGCTGTATAAGCAAATCGATCTGGCACCGGAAGAGTTCAAAAAGCTGGTCAATGAAGAGGTGGAAAACAATGCTGCGACTGATAAAGCGCCATCCACTCATACTTCACCGGTCGTGCCAGTCACCACACCGGGAACAAAACCGGATCTGAACGCTTCCTTCGTGTCGGCTAACGCGGAACAGTTTTATCAGTATCAACCTACGGAAATCATTCTCTCCGAAGGCCGACTGGTAGATAGCATGGGCAATGGTGTGGTTGGCGTAAATTACTACACCAGCTCAGGCCGTGGCGTAACTGGAGAAAACGGCAAATTCAACTTCAGCTGGGGCGAAACCATCTCCTTTGGTATCGACACCTTTGAACTGGGCTCAGTGCGCGGTAACAAGTCGACTATTGCGCTGACGGAACTGGGCGACGAAGTTCGCGGCGCGAATATTGATCAGCTTATTCATCGTTACTCCCAGGCCGGAAAAAATGATGAGCGTGAAGTGCCGGACGTAGTGCGTAAGGTCTTTGCCGAGTATCCCAACGTGATCAACGAGATTATTAATCTCTCGTTATCCAATGGCGAGGCGTTGAGCGAAGGCGATCAAACCTTTGAGCGGACAAACGAATTTCTTGAGCAGTTTGAATCCGGGCAGGCTAAAGAGATTGATACGGCGATTTGTGACTCCCTTGGGGGCTGCAACTCTCAGCGTTGGTTCTCGTTGACAGCACGCAATGTTAACGAAGGTCAGATTCAGGGCGTTATCAACAAGCTGTGGGGTGTGGATAAAGATTACAAATCTGTGACGAAATTCCACGTCTTCCATGACTCTACCAACTTCTATGGCAGCACCGGTAATGCGCGCGGTCAGGCAGTGGTGAATATCTCCAACGCGGCCTTCCCGATTCTGATGGCGCGTAATGATAAAAACTACTGGCTGGCCTTCGGCGAAAAACGCGCCTGGGATAAAAACGAGCTGGCGTACATTACTGAAGCGCCTTCTCTTGTGGTGCCAGAAAACGTCACGCGCGATACCGCGACCTTCAACCTGCCGTTTATTTCGCTGGGGCAAGTCGGTGAGGGCAAACTGATGGTTATCGGTAACCCGCACTACAACAGCATTTTACGTTGCCCGAACGGTTACAGCTGGAACGGGAGCGTTAATAAAGACGGACAGTGTACGCTCGACAGCGATCCGGACGACATGAAGAACTTCATGGAGAACGTACTGCGCTATCTGTCAAATGAACGCTGGCTGCCGGATGCGAAGAGCAGTATGACCGTGGGCACTAACCTGGATACGGTTTATTTCAAAAAAGCGGGTCAGGTATTAGGAAATAGTGCTCCGTTTGCTTTCCATAAGGATTTCGCAGGTATCACGGTTAAACCGTTGACCAGTTATGGCAATCTGAATCCAGATGAAGTTCCTCTGCTGATCCTCAATGGCTTTGAGTATGTGACTCAGTGGTCTGGCGATCCCTATGCAGTGCCTCTGCGTGCAGATACCAGCAAACCGAAGCTGACCCAGCAGGATGTGACGGATCTGATCGCCTATCTGAACAAAGGCGGATCGGTGCTGATCATGGAAAATGTGATGAGCAATCTTAAGGAAGAGAGCGCATCAGGCTTTGTACGTCTGCTTGATGCCGCAGGTCTGTCGATGGCGCTTAACAAATCGGTGGTGAATACCGATCCGCAGGGTTATCCAGACCGCGTGCGCCAGCGTCGAGCGACTGGCATTTGGGTTTATGAACGTTATCCGGTTGTGGAAGGTGAACTGCCGTACACCATTGATTCCCAAACAGGAAAAGTTACCTGGAAATATCAGATTGATAACAAACCTGATAAGAAACCGAAACTGGAAGTTGCCAGCTGGCAGGAAGATGTCGATGGCAAACAGGTCAAACGCTATGCCTTTATCGATGAGGCGGAGTTTAAAACAAAAGAGTCTCTGGAGGCGGCAAAGGCAAAAATCTTTGAGGCGTTTCCTGGATTAAAGGAATGTAAGGACCCGGCATATCACTATGAGGTCAACTGTCTGGAATACCGCCCGGGCACGGGAGTTCCTGTAACGCCAGAGAATAATACTGGCATGTTTGTTCCGCGCTATACGCAACTGAATCTCAGCGCCGACACTGCGAAAGCGATGGTGCAGGCTGCGGATTTAGGCACCAACATTCAGCGTCTGTATCAGCATGAGCTCTACTTCCGGACCAATGGTCGCAAAGGTGAGCGTCTGAGCAGCGTCGATCTGGAACGTCTGTACCAGAACATGTCGGTCTGGCTGTGGAACGACATTAAATATAGCTATGACAGCAGCAAGGAAGACGAGCTGGGCTTTAAAACGTTCACCGAGTTCCTGAACTGCTACGCCAACAATGCCTATACTGGCGGCACGCAGTGTTCTGATGAGCTGAAAAAATCGCTGGTCGATAACAACATGATCTACGGCGAGAAGAGCGTTAATAAAGCGGGCATGATGAACCCGAGCTATCCGCTCAACTATATGGAAAAACCGCTGACACGCCTGATGCTGGGTCGTTCCTGGTGGGATCTGAACATTAAGGTTGATGTCGAGAAATATCCGGGAGCGGTATCGGCAGAAGGGCAGGAGGTTACTGAAAGCATCAGCCTGTACTCGAGTCCGACCAAATGGTTTGCGGGTAACATGCAGTCTACAGGCCTGTGGGCTCCGGCTCAGCAGGAAGTCAGCATTAAGTCCAATGCGAACGTTCCTGTGACTGTCACCGTGGCGCTGGCCGACGACCTGACCGGACGTGAGAAGCATGAAGTTGCTCTGAACCGTCCGCCGAGAGTGACTAAAACCTATGAGCTGGATGCTCATGGCACGGTGAAATTCAAGGTGCCTTACGGTGGTCTGATTTATATCAAGGGCAACAGCCCAACGAATGAGTCAGCCAACTTCACCTTTACTGGCGTGGTAAAAGCACCGTTCTATAAAGATGGTGCATGGAAACATGAATTGAATTCCCCAGCGCCGCTGGGCGAGCTGGAGTCTGCGTCGTTCGTGTATACCACGCCGAAGAAGAACCTTGAGGCCAGCAATTTCACGGATGGCGTAGAACAATTCGCTAAGGAACTGGATACCTTTGCCAGCTCGATGAATGACTTCTACGGTCGTGATGGCGAAAGCGGTAACCACCGGATGTTTACCTATGAAGCATTGACGGGACATAAACATCGTTTCGCCAACGATGTGCAGATCTCCATCGGTGATGCGCATTCTGGTTATCCGGTAATGAACAGCAGCTTCTCGACGAACAGCACCACGCTGCCGACGACGCCGCTGAACGACTGGCTGATCTGGCATGAAGTAGGACATAACGCCGCAGAAACGCCGCTGACTGTACCGGGCGCAACTGAAGTAGCGAACAACGTGCTGGCGCTGTACATGCAGGATCGCTATCTCGGCAAGATGAACCGTGTCGCTGACGATATTACCGTCGCGCCGGAATATCTGGACGAGAGCAACGGTCAGGCATGGGCGCGCGGCGGTGCGGGTGACCGTCTGCTGATGTACGCGCAGCTGAAGGAATGGGCAGAGAAAAACTTTGATATCAAGAAATGGTATCCAGATAGCAAGCTGCCAGAGTTCTACAGCGAGCGTGAGGGGATGAAAGGCTGGAACCTGTTCCAGTTGATGCATCGTAAAGCGCGCGGCGATGATGTTGGCAATGACAAATTTGGCAACAGAAATTACTGTGCTGAATCCAACGGTAACGCTGCCGACACGCTGATGCTGTGTGCATCCTGGGTCGCTCAGACGGACCTTTCGGAGTTCTTTAAGAAATGGAATCCGGGCGCGAATGCTTACCAGTTGCCGGGAGCGACAGAGATGAGCTTCGAGGGCGGTGTGAGCCAGTCGGCTTACAACACGCTCGCGTCACTCGATCTGCCGAAACCGCAGCAAGGGCCGGAAACCATTAACAAGGTTACCGAGCATAAGATGTCAGCCGAGTAAGCCTGTATGCCGGATAAGGCGTTCGCGCCGCATCCGGCATGATATAAGGCGCATCGGGTCAACACATATGCCCGATGCGCCAGCTTATCGGTCCTGGAGGGAAAGCCGCGATTATTTACGTTGGCAGACACCCGTAGGCCGGATAAGGCGTTTTACGCCGCATCCGGCAAGTTACAACAAATAACCTTTAACCATGCATTTTGATGTTTTTCAGCAATATCCAGCGGTGATGCCCATCCTGGCAACCGTCGGAGGATTAATCATCGGCAGTTTTTTGAATGTGGTGATTTGGCGTTACCCCATCATGCTGCGTCAACAAATGGCGGAGTTTCACGGTGAAATGCCGAGTACGCAGTCAAAAATAAGCCTTGCGCTGCCGCGCTCGCACTGTCCGCATTGCCAGCAGACCATCCGGATACGTGACAACATTCCGCTACTCTCCTGGCTGATGCTCAAAGGGCGCTGCCGCGACTGTCAGGCGAAAATCAGCAAGCGTTATCCGTTAGTCGAGTTATTGACGGCACTCGCTTTTTTGCTGGCGAGTCTGGTGTGGCCGGAAAGTGGATGGGGGCTGGCGGTGATGATATTATCCGCCTGGCTGATTGCCGCGAGCATCATCGACCTCGATCACCAATGGCTGCCCGATGTTTTTACTCAGGGCGTATTGTGGACCGGGCTTATTGCGGCATGGGCGCAACAGAGTCCGTTAACGCTACAAGACGCAGTCACCGGCGTACTGGTGGGATTTATCACTTTTTACTCCCTGCGCTGGATAGCCGGAATAGTTCTGCGTAAAGAAGCATTAGGCATGGGCGATGTATTACTCTTCGCCGCTTTAGGTGGCTGGGTGGGGCCGTTGTCGCTGCCCAATGTTGCTTTAATCGCCTCATGCTGCGGCCTGATATATGCCGTTATTACAAAAAGAGGATCAACCACACTGCCTTTTGGACCGTGTTTAAGTCTGGGCGGTATAGCAACACTTTATCTACAGGCATTGTTTTAATGATAACCACGTCATTATCGAAGTGACATTTTAACTCTTATTAATAACCTTAGAGATTATTTACCATGTCGATAAAACAAATGCCAGGGAGGGTATTAATATCGCTATTGTTGAGCGTTACAGGATTATTAAGTGGCTGCGCCAGCCATAATGAAAACGCCAGTTTACTGGCGAAAAAACAGGCGCAAAATATCAGTCAAAACCTGCCAATTAAATCTGCGGGATATACCTTAGTGCTGGCGCAAAGTAGCGGCACGACGGTAAAAATGACCATTATCAGCGAAGCGGGTACACAAACCACGCAGACGCCTGACGCCTTTTTAACCAGCTATCAACGACAAATGTGCGCTGACCCGACGGTGAAATTAATGATCACTGAGGGAATTAATTACAGCATAACGATTAATGATACACGTACAGGTAACCAGTATCAGCGGAAACTGGATCGTACCACCTGTGGAATAGTCAAAGCATAACGTCGGGTATATAAATTGGCGCGGGTTGTTTTTCGTGACGCACGAATTTATCTCATTCAATGGCTGACAAAAATTCGTCACACGCTTAGCCAGAGACAATCTTTTCATACAGACAAAGAGCATCTGCGCAAAATTGCACGCGGGATGTTCTGGCTGATGCTGCTTATTATTTCTGCAAAAATGGCGCATTCACTCTGGCGCTATATCTCCTTTTCTGCGGAATATACGGCGGTTTCTCCATCGGCGAATAAATCGACCCGTGCGGGTGCAAAACTATTCGATAAAAAAGATGTGCAATTAATCAGCCAGCAAAACTGGTTTGGCAAATATCAGCCCGTCGCCGCGCCGGTAAAACAACCCGAACCTGCGCCTGTGGCAGAAACGCGTCTTAATGTGGTGCTGCGCGGGATCGCCTTTGGCGCCAGACCCGGTGCGGTTATTGAAGAAGGCGGCAAACAACAGGTTTATTTGCAGGGCGAACGGCTTGGCTCTCACAACGCGGTGATTGAGGAAATCAACCGCGACCATGTGATGCTGCGTTATCAGGGAAAAATAGAGCGTCTGAGCCTGGCAGAAGAGGAACGTTCCACCGTAGCCGTGACCAACAAAAAAGCCATCAGTGACGAAGCAAAGCAAGCTGTTGCTGAGCCTGCTGCCAGTGCGCCAGTTGAGATCCCGACTGCCGTGCGTCAGGCACTGGCGAAAGATCCGCAGAAAATTTTTAACTATATCCAGCTTACGCCTGTGCGTAAGGAGGGAATTGTCGGTTATGCAGTGAAGCCGGGGGCAGATCGTTCTCTGTTCGATGCCAGCGGTTTCAGGGAAGGCGATATCGCCATTGCGCTAAATCAGCAGGATTTCACTGATCCACGAGCAATGATTGCTCTAATGCGGCAGTTACCTTCAATGGATTCTATTCAACTTACGGTTTTACGCAAGGGTGCGCGCTACGACATTTCCATCGCGCTGCGCTAACCGCATTTAATCCAGGAGAATCATTCATCGTGTTTTGGCGTGATATTACGTTGTCGGTCTGGCGTAAGAAGACAACTGGCCTCAAAACAAAAAAGCGTTTACTGCCGCTGGTGCTGGCAGCGGCATTATGCAGTTCACCGGTCTGGGCGGAAGAAGCCACTTTCACCGCTAATTTTAAAGATACCGACCTGAAATCGTTCATCGAAACCGTCGGCGCTAACCTTAATAAGACCATCATTATGGGGCCGGGCGTGCAGGGGAAAGTGAGTATTCGCACGATGACCCCGCTCAATGAACGCCAGTATTACCAGCTATTCCTTAACCTGCTGGAAGCGCAGGGGTATGCCGTCGTGCCGATGGAAAACGACGTGCTGAAGGTGGTGAAATCCAGCGCCGCAAAAGTTGAGCCGCTGCCGCTGGTTGGTGAAGGCAGCGACAATTATGCGGGCGATGAAATGGTCACCAAAGTAGTGCCGGTACGTAATGTGTCGGTACGCGAGCTGGCGCCGATTCTGCGCCAGATGATCGACAGCGCGGGCTCAGGCAACGTTGTTAATTACGATCCCTCCAACGTAATTATGCTCACCGGACGCGCCTCAGTCGTGGAGCGCCTGACGGAAGTGATCCAGCGTGTGGATCACGCGGGAAACCGCACCGAAGAGGTGATCCCGCTGGATAACGCCTCGGCTTCGGAAATTGCCCGCGTGCTGGAAAGCCTGACCAAAAATAGCGGCGAGAACCAGCCTGCGACGCTGAAATCACAAATTGTCGCTGATGAACGCACTAACAGCGTAATTGTCAGCGGTGACCCCGCCACGCGAGACAAAATGCGCCGCCTGATCCGTCGCCTGGACTCAGAAATGGAGCGCAGCGGCAACAGCCAGGTGTTCTATCTCAAATACAGCAAAGCGGAAGATCTGGTCGATGTGCTGAAGCAGGTCAGCGGCACGCTCACGGCGGCTAAAGAAGAGGCGGAAGGCACGGTCGGTAGCGGGCGTGAGGTTGTCTCCATCGCCGCCAGCAAACACAGTAATGCCCTGATTGTTACTGCGCCGCAGGACATCATGCAGTCGCTGCAAAGCGTGATTGAACAACTGGATATTCGCCGTGCTCAGGTGCATGTCGAGGCGTTGATCGTGGAAGTTGCCGAAGGCAGCAATATCAACTTCGGCGTGCAGTGGGCGTCGAAAGATGCCGGATTAATGCAGTTTGCCAATGGTACGCAGATCCCTATCGGTACGCTGGGGGCAGCCATTTCTCAGGCGAAACCGCAGAAAGGTTCCACGGTGATCAGCGAAAACGGCGCCACCACCATTAACCCGGAAACCAACGGCGATCTCTCCACGCTCGCCCAGCTTCTTTCTGGCTTTAGCGGTACGGCGGTTGGCGTGGTGAAAGGCGACTGGATGGCGCTGGTACAGGCGGTTAAAAACGACTCCAGCTCGAACGTGCTCTCCACGCCGAGCATCACCACGCTGGACAACCAGGAAGCCTTCTTCATGGTGGGCCAGGATGTTCCGGTATTAACCGGATCTACCGTTGGTTCCAATAACAGCAATCCTTTCAACACAGTAGAGAGGAAAAAAGTCGGCATCATGCTGAAAGTCACGCCGCAGATTAACGAAGGAAACGCGGTACAGATGGTGATTGAGCAGGAAGTCTCGAAGGTGGAAGGACAGACCAGCCTCGACGTCGTGTTTGGCGAGCGCAAACTGAAAACCACCGTGCTGGCTAATGATGGCGAGCTGATCGTGCTTGGCGGTCTGATGGACGACCAGGCGGGAGAAAGCGTGGCGAAGGTGCCGCTGCTGGGAGATATCCCGTTGATTGGTAACCTGTTTAAATCGACGGCGGATAAAAAAGAAAAACGTAACCTGATGGTGTTTATCCGCCCGACCATTCTGCGTGACGGTATGGCGGCAGACGGCGTGTCGCAGCGCAAATATAACTATATGCGCGCCGAACAGATCTATCGCGATGAGCAAGGCTTAAGCCTGATGCCGCATACCGCGCAGCCGGTACTGCCAGCGCAAAACCAGGCCTTACCGCCGGAAGTACGCGCGTTCCTCAATGCCGGGAGAACGCGTTAATGGTGCCTGTAGCACAGGAAACCACCGCTAACACCGTGCGTCTGCCCTACAGTTTCAGCCGTCGGTTTAGCCTGGTGGCATGGTGCGAAGCGTCGCTGGAGATCCTCCATGTTCATCCGTTGTCGCTTTCTGTTTTACAGGAGCTACAGCGGGGGCTGAATGCGCCCTTTACACTGCGGCAAATCGACGAGGCCGAATTTGAACAGCGACTGAATGCGGTCTGGCAGCGGGACTCTTCCGAAGCTCGCCAGTTGATGGAAGATCTCGGTTCCGCCGAGGACTTTTTTACCCTCGCTGAAGAACTGCCGGAAACGGAAGATCTGCTGGAAAGTGACGACGATGCGCCGATCATCAAACTGATCAACGCCATGCTGGCAGAGGCAATCAAAGAAGGCGCTTCGGATATCCACATCGAGACGTTTGAAAAGAGTCTGGTGATCCGTTTTCGTGTTGACGGCACATTACATGAAATGTTGCGCCCCGGTCGCAAGCTGGCCTCGCTGCTGGTCTCGCGTATCAAGGTGATGGCGCGACTGGATATCGCCGAAAAGCGCGTACCGCAGGATGGACGCATTGCGCTGCTGCTGGGCGGTCGGGCGATTGATGTGCGTGTCTCCACCATGCCTTCCGCCTGGGGCGAGCGCGTGGTGCTGCGACTGCTGGACAAAAACCAGGCCCGCCTGACGCTGGAGCGTCTGGGTTTAAGTCAGCAACTGACCGCGCAGTTGCGCCAGCTACTGCATAAACCGCACGGTATCTTTCTGGTTACGGGGCCGACGGGTTCCGGCAAAAGCACCACGCTGTACGCCGGATTGCAGGAGCTGAACAACCATTCGCGCAACATTCTCACGGTTGAAGATCCCATCGAATACATGATTGAAGGGATCGGTCAGACACAGGTCAACACCCGCGTCGGGATGACCTTCGCCCGTGGGCTGCGCGCGATTTTGCGTCAGGACCCGGATGTGGTGATGGTCGGTGAAATCCGCGATACAGAAACCGCAGAAATCGCCGTCCAGGCGTCATTGACCGGACACCTGGTACTTTCAACCCTGCATACCAACACGGCGGTGGGGGCGATCACACGTTTGCAGGATATGGGCGTGGAGCCTTTCCTGCTCTCTTCCAGTCTGACGGGCGTGATGGCGCAGCGACTGGTTCGCACGCTGTGTCCCGATTGCCGCCAGGCTGCGCCTGCCACTGACGAAGAAAAACGCCTGCTGGGGATTACCGACGCGCGTACTGTCACTCTGTACCATCCGCAGGGCTGCCCCGCCTGTAATCACAAAGGTTTTCGCGGACGTACCGCCATCCATGAGCTGATCGTGGTGGATGCCACATTGCGTGATTTGATCCACCGTCAGGCCGGGGAGCTGGAGCTGGAACGTTATGTCCGGCAACACTCTACGGGTATCCGCAGCAACGGCATTGAGAAAGTGCTCGCCGGAGAAACCTCTCTCGATGAAGTGCTGCGGGTCACGATGGAGGCGTAATGGCACTGTTTTACTATCAGGCGCTGGAGCGTAATGGTCGCAAAACCAAAGGCATGATTGAGGCGGATTCCGCACGTCATGCCCGTCAGCTATTGCGCGGTAAAGATCTCATTCCTGTGCACATTGAAGCGCGGATGAATGCATCGGCTGGGGGGATGTTGCAGCGTCGGCGGCACGCACATCGTCGCGTGGCGGCGGCAGATCTGGCGCTGTTCACACGCCAGCTGGCAACGCTGGTACAGGCAGCAATGCCGCTGGAAACCTGCTTGCAGGCGGTCAGTGAGCAAAGTGAAAAACTGCATGTGAAAAGCCTCGGAATGGCGCTGCGCAGCCGGATTCAGGAAGGTTATACCCTGTCGGACAGCCTGCGCGAACATCCCCGCGTCTTTGATTCTCTGTTTTGCTCGATGGTTGCTGCCGGAGAAAAAACCGGGCATCTCGATGTGGTGCTCAATCGCCTGGCAGATTACACCGAACAACGCCAGCGCCTGAAATCACGCCTGTTGCAAGCCATGCTCTATCCGCTGGTTCTGCTGGTGGTGGCAACGGGCGTGGTCACTATTTTGCTAACGGCAGTGGTGCCGAAAATCATCGAACAGTTCGATCATCTCGGACACGCGCTACCCGCCTCCACCCGAATGCTCATCGCTATGAGCGACGCGTTACAGGCCAGTGGTGTTTACTGGCTGGCAGGTTTACTGGGGCTTCTGGTTCTGGGGCAACGGCTACTCAAAAATCCTGCTATGCGCCTGCGCTGGGATAAAACCTTGCTGCGCCTGCCCGTGACGGGGCGTGTTGCGCGCGGGCTGAATACGGCGCGTTTTTCCCGCACGTTAAGCATCCTCACCGCCAGCAGTGTTCCGCTACTGGAAGGCATTCAGACCGCTGCCGCCGTGTCGGCAAATCGCTATGTCGAGCAACAACTGCTGCTGGCGGCAGATCGCGTCCGCGAAGGAAGCAGTTTGCGCGCCGCGCTGGCGGAGCTTCGCCTGTTCCCGCCGATGATGCTGTACATGATCGCCTCCGGCGAACAGAGCGGCGAGCTGGAAACCATGCTTGAACAGGCCGCAGTCAATCAGGAACGGGAGTTTGATACCCAGGTGGGGCTGGCGTTGGGGCTGTTTGAGCCTGCTCTGGTGGTGATGATGGCGGGCGTGGTGCTGTTTATCGTCATCGCCATCCTCGAGCCGATGCTGCAACTGAACAATATGGTTGGAATGTAATTTACGGAGTTATCACATGAATTCGTTATCCCGCACACAAAAACCACGGGCAGGTTTTACCCTGCTGGAAGTGATGGTGGTGATTGTTATTCTTGGCGTTCTGGCAAGTCTGGTGGTGCCTAACCTGTTGGGCAACAAAGAGAAAGCGGACAGGCAAAAAGCCATCAGCGATATCGTGGCGCTGGAGAATGCGCTGGATATGTACCGACTGGATAACGGGCGTTATCCGACTACCGAGCAGGGGCTTGAGGCGCTGATCCAGCAACCAGCCAATATGGCGGATTCTCGCAACTACCGTACCGGTGGATACATCAAACGGCTGCCAAAAGATCCGTGGGGCAATGATTATCAGTATCTCAGCCCGGGTGAAAAAGGACTGTTTGATGTTTATACCCTGGGGGCGGATGGTCAGGAAAACGGGGAAGGTGCTGGCGCAGATATCGGTAACTGGAATTTGCAGGAGTTTCAGTAATCAGTGCCTGAACGCGGATTCACTCTTCTGGAAATCATGCTGGTGATTTTCCTTATCGGCCTTGCCAGTGCGGGCGTGGTACAGACGTTTGCGACCGATTCTGAATCGCCCGCGAAAAAAGCGGCGCAGGATTTTCTGACTCGCTTTGCGCAGTTTAAGGACAGGGCAGTGATCGAAGGGCAAACACTCGGTGTGTTAATCGACCCGCCTGGCTACCAGTTTATGCAGCGTCGTCAGGGGCAGTGGTTGCCCGTTTCTGCGACCCGGTTATCGGCACAGGTTACGGTGCCGAAACAGGTGCAGATGCTGTTACAACCCGGAAGTGATATCTGGCAGAAGGAGTATGCGCTGGAGCTGCAACGTCGCCGCCTGACGCTGCACGATATTGAACTGGAGCTGCAAAAAGAGGCGAAAAAGAAGACGCCGCAGATCCGTTTTTCGCCTTTTGAACCCGCCACGCCGTTTACGCTGCGCTTCTACTCGGCGGCGCAAAACGCATGTTGGGCGGTAAAACTGGCGCACGATGGCGCGTTATCCCTCAATCAATGTGATGAGAGGATGCCATGAAGCGCGGGTTTACCTTGCTGGAAGTGATGCTCGCGCTGGCGATTTTTGCGCTGGCTGCCACGGCGGTGTTACAGATTGCCAGCGGTGCGCTGAGTAATCAGCAAATTCTTGAGGAAAAAACGGTAGCGGGCTGGGTAGCTGAAAACCAGACCGCATTGCTCTACCTGATGACCCGCGAGCAGCGGGCGGTCAGGCACCAGGGCGAGAGCGATATGGCTGGAAGCCGCTGGTACTGGCGAACCACACCGCTGAACACAGGTAACGCGCTGCTCCAGGCAGTGGATATTGAAGTCAGCCGTCACGAAGACTTTTCGTCGGTGATTCAGTCACGACGCGCCTGGTTTAGCGCCGTGGGAGGCCAACAGTGAGAAGGACTCGCGCTGGTTTCACGTTACTGGAAATGCTGGTGGCAATTGCCATTTTTGCCTCGCTGGCACTGATGGCGCAGCAGGTGACAAACGGCGTCACGCGCGTGAATAGCGCCGTCGCCGGACACGATCAAAAACTAAACCTCATGCAGCAAACGATGAGTTTTCTGACCCACGATCTGACCCAAATGATGCCGCGTCCGGTAAGGGGCGATCAGGGCCAGCGAGAACCAGCGTTACTGGCGGGCGCTGGCGTGCTGGCGTCTGAGAGTGAAGGGATGCGCTTTGTGCGCGGCGGCGTGGTCAATCCGTTGATGCGTCTGCCGCGCAGTAATCTGCTCACCGTCGGTTACCGCATTCATGACGGTTATCTCGAACGGTTATCCTGGCCGCTGACCGACGCAGCAGGCAGTGTGAAGCCGACAATGCAAAAATTGATTCCGGCGGATTCGCTCCGTTTGCAGTTCTACGACGGCACGCGCTGGCAGGAGAGCTGGTCGTCAGTACAGGCGATCCCCGTGGCAGTGCGCATGACTCTGCATTCGCCGCAATGGGGCGAGATTGAACGCATCTGGTTGTTACGCGGGCCGCAATTATCATGATCACCTCACCACCAAAACGCGGAATGGCACTGGTCGTGGTGCTGGTATTGCTGGCGGTCATGATGCTGGTAACCATCACGCTTTCCGGGCGGATGCAGCAACAACTTGGGCGAACGCGCAGCCAGCAGGAGTACCAGCAGGCGCTGTGGTACAGCGCCAGTGCAGAAAGCCTGGCCCTGAGCGCGCTCAGTCTGAGCCTGAAAAATGAAAAGCGCGTGCATCTGGCACAGCCGTGGGCTTCTGGCCCTCGTTTTTTCCCACTGCCGCAGGGGCAAATCGCCGTCACTCTGCGTGACGCACAGGCCTGCTTTAACCTGAATGCCCTCGCTCAGCCGACAACGGCGTCGCGTCCGCTCGCGGTGCAACAACTGATTGCCCTGATCTCGCGCCTCGATGTGCCTGCTTATCGGGCCGAACTGATAGCCGAAAGCCTGTGGGAGTTTATTGACGAGGACCGCAGCGTGCAGACGCGTCTGGGGCGTGAAGACAGCGAGTATCTCGCCCGCTCGGTGCCTTTCTACGCCGCTAATCAACCGCTGGCTGATATCAGCGAAATGCGCGTGGTGCAGGGAATGGACGCCGGACTCTATCAAAAACTGAAACCGCTGGTTTGTGCGCTGCCGATGACCCGCCAGCAAATCAACATCAACACCCTGGACGTCACGCAAAGTGTGATTCTTGAGGCGCTGTTTGACCCGTGGTTAAGCCCTGTTCAGGCGCGGGCGTTATTACAACAACGTCCGGCGAAGGGCTGGGAAGATGTCGATCAGTTTCTTGCGCAGCCGCTACTTGCTGACGTCGATGAGCGTACTAAAAAACAGCTAAAAACCGTCCTGAGCGTGGACAGCAATTACTTCTGGCTGCGTTCAGATATCACCGTGAATGAGATTGAACTGACGATGAATTCGTTAATTGTCCGCATGGGCCCAAAACACTTTTCTGTTCTCTGGCATCAGACAGGAGAAAGTGAGTGAGTTCCATCCTTGAGATTTTTTTCCCGCTTTGCGCCGCTGCTCCCATCCGCTGGCAGCGCCGTACACCCGACGTGGAGCACTGCATCTGGCCTGACGTTGCTGACGAACGTCTCCAGCAATGGCTGCAAACTGATGCGATTCGACTCTACATTCCCGGCGAATGGATCAGCGTCTGGCAGGTTGAACTGCCTGATGTACCCCGCAAGCAGATACCGACTATTCTGCCCGCCTTACTGGAAGAAGAGCTGAACCAGGATATCGATGAATTACATTTCGCCCCGTTGAACATCGACCAACAACTGGCAACCGTGGCAGTGATTCACCAACAGCATATGCGCAACATTGCGCAGTGGTTGCAGGCAAACGGCATCACCCGCGCTACCGTCGCGCCAGACTGGATGTCCATTCCTTGTGGATTTATGGCTGGCGATGCGCAACGGGTTATCTGCCGCATTGATGAATGCCGGGGATGGAGCGCCGGGCGTGCGCTGGCTCCGGTCATGTTCCGCGCACAGTGCAATGAGCAGGCATCGCCGCTTTCGCTAACCGTGGTCGGTATTGCACCGGAAGAACTATCTGCATGGGCTGGCGCAGATGCTGAACGCCTGACCGTTACGGCTCTGCCAGCCATTACCACTTATGGCGAACCGGAAGGGAACCTGCTAACAGGGCCGTGGCAGCCTCGCGTCAGCTACCGAAAACAGTGGGCGCGCTGGCGGGTGATGATTCTGCCGGTATTGCTGATTCTGGTTGCGCTGGCAGTGGAACGGGGCGTGACGTTATGGAGCGTCAGCGAACAGGTGGCGCAAAGTCGCGCCCAGGCTGAGAAACAGTTCTTAACGCTATTCCCGGAGCAGAAGCGGATTGTGAATTTACGCTCTCAGGTGACGATGGCGCTGAAAAAATATCGCCCGCAGGTCGACGATACCCGGCTGCTCGCAGAATTGTCAGCGATCGCCAGTACTCTGAAATCAGCGTCACTTTCCGACATCGAGATGCGTGGTTTCACCTTTGATCAAAAACGGCAGACGCTTCACCTCCAGCTGCGGGCTGCGAACTTTGCCAGTTTCGACAAACTGCGTAGTGCACTGGCGGCAGATTATGTTGTGCAACAGGACGCGTTACAGAAAGAGGGTGATGCGGTTTCCGGCGGCGTAACGTTGCGGAGGAAATAACATGTTACGCGATAAATTTATTCACTATTTTCAGCAATGGCGTGAACGCCAGTTAAGCCGTGGCGAACACTGGCTGGCACAACACCTGGCAGGGCGTTCGCCGCGTGAAAAAGGCATGTTACTGGCAGCGGCAGTGTTCCTGTTTAGCGCCGGATATTACGTCCTCATCTGGCAGCCTTTGAGCGAACGGATAGAGCAACAGGAGACGATGTTGCAACAGCTGGTGGCGATGAACTCCCGGATGAAGAGCGCCGCGCCGGATATTATTGCGGCGCGAAAATCCGCCACGACAACGCCTGCACAGGTATCGCGGGTCATCAGTGACAGTGCTTCTGCGCACTCAGTGGTCATCAAGCGGATAGCCGAGCGCGGGGAGAATATCCAGGTCTGGATAGAACCAGTGGTGTTTAATGACCTGCTGAACTGGTTAAACGCGCTGGATGAAAAGTATGCGCTGCGGGTGACACAAATTGATGTCAGCGCAGGTGAGAAGGCTGGAATGGTGAACGTGCAGCGACTGGAGTTTGGGCGGGGGTAGGTATTGCCATTTCCTTAACCCCACCTGATAACCCTTAGCCCAATGGTGAGTGCGGAACTGTCAAACCCGCTCACCGGGCTGAGTTCCGATGTAGCAAGAATTATCTCCCTCCAGATCACCACGGAATGTTCGACAATACTGTAGAAATTCGTTTTTCACCATGTAGTCCTTGTGAATCGACACCTTTCTCAGACTGTAAAGTTGCTTAAGTGTTTTGACACATTATGATTATTAATAGTTGTAATAAATCATTGTGTAACAATTGATAGGCCAAAACATATAGGATAATTCTTGTGTGATCTGTATTTTGTGTAGCCTGGAAATTAGTAAAATTCCTGGAGATAATCAGAGAGGGAATTTCAAATAGTATAATAATTTCCCAAGAAACTATTCGTCGATTTTAGGAAAAGTCTGCTCAGGTATATCTACCGAGGGATAATGCTGGCTGTAACGCTGGTTAAAATAAATACACAAAATAATCAAGATGTATATTTTAATCGACGAAAATAATTACTTCCGGGATTATTGATGCGACTTAAATAACACCATTTAAATGTGATATAAATCACAAATATGGCTGTGAAGAGGGTGCTGTAGATATAAATAAGAAGTACATGAGTGAATTTTAAATAGGGAAATAGTTCCCCACTAAACAATTTATTGGTAATCAATCGCATGCGTTCTGGTTTGAGACAGATTGCAGGTGTTGCTACGCATAAAATTCATAGGTGGTATTATAATCAAGTAGTTAACAGTAATAGTAAAAAATAATTTCTTGCGAAATTAGCAGCCCATTTTGAATAAGTGTGTTCCGGAGTAATCCAGAACGCATGCTGCGTTACGTCTTTTTTAAGCCATATTGGTTAAGCAAAAAGAGGTAGAAATAATTTCCTGAGAAATTAACTCAACATTCTGAAACGGCCAGTTTTCTGAAATTACCAGAAGACCGAATACATTCATGCCTGAAGAATGGATTAGAAGAAACGAGACGGAAATAGATCTATTTATCCCCGCGGAAATAATTTCTGATGAAATTGTTTGCGGCTATTAAAAAGGTCAAACCGTCTGAGTGAATTTTATCCAGTTACAAACAAGTATTACCTCCAGTGTATTGGTAGCTGTTAAGCCAGGGGCGGTAGCATACCTGAAGAGAATAGGATCACATCACCAAATGGCAAGAAGTGGATTTGAAGTCCAGAAAGTCACCGTAGAGGCATTATTTCTACGAGAAATACGAACACGCTTTGGTAAGTTCCGTCTGGGATATCTGTGGGCGATTCTCGAACCCTCTGCGCATTTGCTGATACTGTTGGGCATTTTTGGTTACATTATGCACCGCACGATGCCAGATATAGCATGATTCTCCGCGCTAAACTTACATTCAATATGGAGATGTTTAGTGAAGATTAAACGAAAATTTGCCAGTGGACTTAAATAGCAAGCCCTCTCTGATAACCGATTTAGATTTATATAATCATCTGGTCAGCAATGTACCTTTGGATAAATATAAAATCCTATAGATAATAGTCATATACATTATTAATTAGGGTTTAAGACACTTTCTGAGATTAAACGGATACGGAAAATAAATTACTATTTAAATATGGAAGTATAAAAAATAGCGGTACTTTTGTTACGCATGTGTTACCAGGAGCTTAAATAGCAGTAGGACACTGTAAGTCGGCATCAACACTCTCATCCATAATTTTAAAAGTTCTCGTAGCGTTGAGTAATCTCTCCACTGCCAGCCATACGGACTACTTACGGAAAATATCCCCGAAGGGAAATAGTAATATATTGTGCTAATAAGCAGGTAATGGGAACAACAGCAATCACGAAATCAGAAAAAATATAGGATTTTCCTTTTTTGTTGAGTTGTATAAAAACATCTTGGTTATGAATAAGGAAATATTTTTTGTAACTGTAAAAATAATTGGAGTTGTATCAGTAAATGTCTAAAGTAAAAAAATTGATTAGAAATCCGAAGTTATTTTTTGTTGATATGGTTAATAAAAGAACTTCGCGTCAAATAAAAAATGACAAAAGATCAAAAGAGAAATCCCAAAATAAAAAAACACATACGCCACCAAAAAGCATAGCATCAAAACATACCTTATCGGAACAGATGCAAAAGTTGTTTAACGTTAATATTTTCATGGAAAATGAAGATTCTATTTTTCTCTATTTTCCACGGCCTCAAGAATATGGAGATGAGTTAATTAAATGGATTAATGATCATGCGAATTCAAAATTTAAAATAGTTCCATTTAATATTGCGCAAAACAGCCGTAGTTGGGATAACATAAAGGGCATTGATGACTTTGCCAGAAATAATCCGGATGTATATAGAAAAATAATAGCCAGAAGCTTAATGGGAATATATAATAAAATAAAAGGATTTATTTTTACACAAGATTGGCATCCTGCAATGAGGTTAATAGTTGATGTTTGTAGAGAATATGGGATACCAACGATACTAATCCCAATTGAACCTGTGTTTCATGACAAGAGAACTTATTATATTGACAGCGTATCACATGCCTCTACTCCTAAAACAGATATTGTTTTAAGTTGTAGTGATTTGCAGTCACGAATCTTTTCTGAAAGAGGATATCCTCAAGATAGAATATATGAAGTTGGCATGCCAAAATTAGATATTTACAAGGAGAGTAACTCATTAATTTCTAGGGGGGTTTTTTGTAAGATCTTAGGTCTAAATGAAAATAAAAAAATAGTTCTTTTTATTGTGCATCCATATAGTTCCAAGTCAGATGGTTGTATCACGCAAGAGGCTCAAATAAAATCTATCCAAGATATTTTAAAATATACAAAAGAAAAAGATGTACAGCTTATTGTTAGAACATCACCTCATGTGAATTTAGAAAAAAAAATCAGGAACGAAATTGAAAGAAGTGAAAATGCAATAATCGATGATGTTGGTGTTTATTCAATCCCATTGGAAGAGACTATATATCATAGTGATGTGATTGCATCAAATGGAAATTACACAAACTTTTTTGAAGCTCTGTTATTGAATAAAAAAGTTTTCTTCGTAAAATATGCTGAATTTATGAGGGGGTGGGAAGATACCGATATTTCAGTTGTGAGTAATTATTGTGAACTTGAAGCATTAATGGATGTTTTTCTTGCGGAAAATGGGGGTTTATTACAAGGGAATAAAGAACTATCAGCTAGAATGTTTAGTGTTCGTAAGTTTGACAGTCTGGCAACAAACCGTATTGTAGATACACTTTCTGAATTCGTTACATCTACGTCAACTAATAATTTATCGAGAATGCCTTCAGCAAAAGAGCGTTTTCTTAATAAAGAAAGTATAGATGTGGTTGCAATTCCTAGTGATGAAAAAACGCTTTGTAATACCCAACTTTATTTGGGTGATTTATTGAATTCAAATACACTTTTAAGCACTTTTGATAAAGATATAACTTTATCGAAATTAGCGGCAGTTGATGTTTTCTGCCAGTGGGGAATAAAACCAAATTCCACAAAGAGAATTCAAAGAGAAAAAGCCAAAAAACTTGGTCGACCTGTTTTTATTTTAGAAGATGGGTTTATTCGTTCAGTTAAAATAGGTCTTTCATCTGCTCCTGGATTATCTGTTATTATAGATGATTCAACGGCTTATTATGATGCCACCAAGCAATCACGGCTTGAAAGGTTATTACAGGAAGGTCCAGAATTAAATAATGAGCAAAAAAAACGTGCTCGTAATGCAATTAATAAGATTGTCAGTAATAGAGTTTCCAAATATAATGACTCTATAAATGTACATTTACCAGTTGGTCGTAATGGAGTTGATAAGGTATTGTTGATTGATCAACGTAACGGTGATATGTCTGTTCCCTCAGCACTTGCAGATGATAGCTCTTTTGAGTTGATGTTAGCCAACGCGATCAGTAATAACCCCGATGCAGATATAATTATCAAGCAGCATCCTGATGCAATTAAGGGTGGGAAGTCTAGTTATTTTAATAATGATCTCATCGAAAAATATCGTAAGATTTCACCTAATATTTACGCCGTGAATATGGATATCAATCCTTATGCAATGTTTGAATATGTCAAAGAAGTTTATGTTGTATCTTCAGGGGTAGGTTTTGAAGCATTGATGGCGGGTAAAAAAGTATATTGTTTTGGTATGCCATTTTATGCAGGGTGGGGCTTAACTCAAGACCAATTATACTTAGAGCGTCGAAGTCGTAAAAGAACCTTGGAAGATATTTTTTATTTCGCATATATTGAATGCAGTCGATATTATAACCCTGATGAGAAGCGAGTTGTTGAAGTAGAGGATATAGTGGACTTTATAGTGAAGCATCGTAAAGTTTAAAAAATCATGCTCGTAGTCCTGAGGAATTTCCACTGATTTTATTTAGTTTATGCATGAAACTATGATAAGTGTAGTGTGAGTAAGTTACTTTATTTCTTCGCAAATAATAATAAGATGGTCGTAAGCGGTATTAAATATTAAATTTTTTCTTTTAGATTTTAATTTGTAAAAGTATCACATTGCATTTTATTTTTAGGGAGATTCCTCAGGTACTGGCTAATAATCTACAGAATATGTTTCGACAAAGTTGCTACAATGTGATTTGAGGCTTAGTGAGCAAGTCAGGTCTGCATAATCTATCCTGAGACTGC
Source organism: Escherichia sp. E4930 (assembly GCF_005845405.1). NCBI lineage: Bacteria > Pseudomonadati > Pseudomonadota > Gammaproteobacteria > Enterobacterales > Enterobacteriaceae > Escherichia > Escherichia sp. E4930. Next base: position 219,345 of record NZ_VCDZ01000015.1, read on the forward strand.
GGTACACTTATTGTTCTTTCTGAAACGTTATGCCAACGTAAATGTTTTTCAACTGTAGAACCTGTTAGGCTATGATTTTATAGACTATTCTAGGGAACATGGGGCGTTACATCTTAGTAGCCAATCTTCACAATCATATACAAAATAGAAGATAGAGGGCTGCTTTGTTACTACAACGAAGGGGCACGGTACTCTGGCTCTGGTAATTAATAACTTTGTGGCAGATAAAAATAATCTTGATCAGCTTGATGAGAAAGGTCACTCTTTGCAGAGTTAGGGAAAGCTGACTGGTGTTCTCAAAATCAGCGTGGTTGTATGACAAGATGATTTAACATATCTGGGTATTTATTATTATCAATAAGTTGGGGTTACAATATAATGCGTACTGTCATAACTTTTGGAACATTTGATCTATTACATATAGGTCATGTCAAATTTTTAGAAAGAGCTAAAAAATATGGTGATCGCCTAATTGTTGGTGTTTCCTCTGACGCATTAAGTTTTTATAAAAAACAACGGTATCCCATCTACCCAGAAAAAGAACGCCGTGAAATAATTTATTCTCTACGATATGTAGATGATGTGTTTCTTGAGGAATCATTAGAATTAAAAGGTGAATATATTAAAAAATACAAAGCAGATGTCCTCATCATGGGTAACGATTGGGAGGGGGAATTTGATCTGTTTAAAGAATTGTGTAGTGTGATTTACTTGCCAAGGACACAGGGCGTATCTACAACAAAAGTTATTACAGAGATTACAAAATATGGTTGATTTTCCTAAGGTTGCTTTTATTGGTTGGAATCCTTTCCAGTTTTTGCATGTTAAGGATTTAGCAAGTTCTATACCTGGGGCAATATTTATAATTGAAAAAAGAAATGATTATGCTAAAAACTTATTAGAAGTATTGATTGCTAATACAGATATAAAAGTAATGTTTTTAGATAAATCAAAAATATCAGATTTAGATGGTGTGTTTGATGTAATTGTTTGCCAAACTTTATTTTTTAAAATAGAAGTGTTTGTAAAAACAAAGATTTTAATGATTCAATATGGTTATGCAAAAGAGCCCCACAATTATGGAGCATGGCGAGCTTTGGGAGATCTTTGTTTAACATACGGTGATTACGCAAGTAAGAAAATTAGTTATTTTTGTCCATCAGTGAGCATTGGAAATCCACGATATGATAAATGGCATAATATTATTAATAATACATTACCATCTCAAAATAAAGATGTATCCTTAAAAAAAATATTGTATGCTCCTACATGGGGAGATTTATCAAGTATCGATAATTACTTAAATGATATCATTGCGTTATCAGAAAATTATGTAGTAATGTTAAAACTACATCACAATACAGATTGTCTTGAAAGCTATATAAAGAGAAAAATAGATAACAGAATTTATTGCTATGGTGCTAATGATGATATACTTGATTTAATAAATGAATCTGATATCGTTATATCTGATTATAGTGGAGCAATATTTGATGCAGTTTACTTTAAGAAACCAATCATTTTATTGAACAAGGAAGTACATTATGATAATAATGGGAAAATAGACTCATTTAGTATTGAGTATGCTCGTCGGTCCGAGTTAGGGTATGAAGTCAATAATCCAGAAGAATTGTTTTATGCAGTGCAATATGTACTTAACAATAAAGAACTTTTTTCCAGTATGCATGCCTCGTTAAGAAATGAACTTTTCTTAGATAATGGAAGGTCGATTGAATTAGCTATAAAGGCGATCTACGATTTGCATTCTGGGGTTTATAAGATAAACCAACAGCAAACATATATTAGGGCAATGGTAAAAGATTTGCTTATTACTAAAAGGAAGTTTAAGAAACTTATTATAAAATAACCGCGCGATGATTACAATAAAATATAAGTTTACAACATGAAAAAACATCATTTTCACACTTTGCCATACATCATAAGAAAATATTTTGGTAAAACTTAATGCCCTGCTAATTATATTATCCTCAATAAATTTGAAAGCACTGTGACAACCTTGGTCTTAGATTCTATTATGCCAATTAAGATTGTATTGATTATGGTACATTGTGAAAATGATGACTGAGTTCAGATGTAGGGATATAGATAATGATTAGATGTAAAAATAGAATGGCACATATCAAATACAACAAATCAACTTTTAAAATAATTTTAATTAAGAATTGATCATCCCATTCTATAGCACTTTAGTTTGAGAAAGTTAGGGGAATAGTGAACCTAAATATATTAAGAAGGTATCATCAAATGGTAAGAAGTGGATTTGAAGTACAGAAGCTTACTATAGAGGCATTATTTCTTCGCGAAATTAGAACGCGCTTTGGTAAATATCGACTGGGATATCTCTGGGCCATTCTTGAGCCCTCGGCACATTTGCTGATGTTGTTGGGGATTTTGGGATACGTTATGCACCGTACAATGCCGGATATATCGTTCCCAGTTTTTTTACTTAATGGTCTGATTCCCTTTTTTATTTTTAGTAGCATTAGCAAACGTTCAATTAGTGCCATCGAGGCTAACCAAGGATTATTTAACTATCGCTCAGTTAAACCTATTGATACGATAATAGCACGTGCATTGCTTGAAACATTAATATATGTTATTGTTTATATTCTGCTTATGCTCATCGTTTGGATTGTAGGCGAATATTTTAAAATAACAAATCTTTTAAAGATAATAGGAACCTGGAGTCTATTGATTATTCTTTCATGTAGTATTGGTTTAATATTTATGGTTGTAGGACGCACATTTCCTGAAATGCAGAAAGTATTGCCGTTACTGAATAAACCACTGTATTTCGGTTCATGTATTATGTTCCCATTACACTCGATTCCAAAGCAATATTGGCCGTATCTTCTCTGGAACCCATTAGTACATGTGGTGGAGTTAAGCCGGGAATCAGTTATGCCCGGTTATATTAGTGAAGGTGTGAATTTGAACTACTTGGCAATGTTCACTTTAGTCACTCTGTTCATCAGTTTGGCATTATACAGAAATCGTGAAGAGGCAATGCTTACATCATGATTAAAATTGAGAATTTGACGAAGTCTTATCGCACTCCAGCGGGACGATATTATGTCTTTAAAGATTTGAATATAGATATTCCTACAGGCAAAAGTGTTGCCTTTATTGGTCGAAATGGTGCCGGAAAATCAACACTACTGAGAATGGTCGGCGGAATTGACAGACCTGATAGTGGAAGAATTATCACTAATAAAACAATTTCATGGCCTGTTGGTTTAGCTGGAGGATTTCAGGGGAGTTTAACCGGTCGTGAAAATGTAAAGTTTGTTGTCCGATTATACTCCAAGAAGGAGGATATGAAAGATAAAATTAAGTTTATCGAAGAATTCGCCGAACTTGGTAAATTCTTTGATATGCCGATCAAAACGTACTCATCAGGCATGAGGGCGCGTTTAGCCTTTGGGTTAAGCATGGCCTTTAAATTTGATTATTATATTGTTGATGAAGTGACTGCGGTCGGGGATTTTAGATTTAAAGAAAAGTGCGCATATTATTTTAAAGAACGGCATAAAGAATCTAATTTTTTAATGGTCTCGCATAGTCTGAATTCATTAAAAGAATTTTGTGATGTGGCTATTGTGCTTAAAAATAATAATGTGGTTGATTTCTATGATAATGTGCAGGCTGGTATAGATGAGTATAAAAAAGATGTATGTTAATACCTCCAGTTAGATAAGTGCTCATTCAATGAAAACGAGAGAGGTAGGTGTTTTTTCTGAGCGGATTTTTTGCTTCACTAATATACTTCGTAAGTGCGTTATCAGTATAATTTTTTTTGTGTTGAAATTACTCGGTGTTGCGATATTTTTAAAGTCCAGATGAGAGCGTTGATATCCATTTTTAGTGGTCTGCTCCCACTAGCGTTAAAATTGATATCGGTAATCAGATATTTAATTTCGGCTTTGCTGGCATCCTGACTGATTATTAGTGTATCTGCGAGATACGGTGGACGCAATAGTTGCTGAATTAGTTGTGTTCGCTCATATTCTGTCATGTCTGTAAACTATAGATCACAAATACTAAGATATTAAAGGGCCTGGTTTTATGCTGAGGTCTGCCATAATCTTTAACTTCCCTAAAGAACAGAATTTTTCATCAGTAAATTATATAAATTTTTCAGAAAAATGTATGGCTGTGAATCATTCTTTTAATATTCTGAATTTTCTCGTATCATGAAGTTCCATGAAATGATTTTTTGATAATAGATGTTATGAGTATTGGTGACTTTGTTGGTATAGTGTGTAGTCATGCAGATGTAAATATCGGCTTCTTTGTTAATATCAATCCTCTTTTCAGAGGCTTTTATTACCATCAGTGAGGTTAAAATGGAACATGTTTTTTATGTTAATGATAATATCGGTTATGTTACTGTTCCTGTACCTGAAAATATATATGGAAATGCAAAGTATCAACCTGATTTTATGGATGTGAAAATTAAAGGCAAAAATAGATTCTATTACGGTAGTGAAGTGATTGTAGATGAATTAAAAGTAAAGATAAATGGAAATGGAAATACGCTTTTAATTGGTTCGTATACAAAACTCGCGGGGGCGATACATATTATAGGTGATAATCTTACAGTTTTTATCGGTGCCGGAACAACATTTCAAAGTGTGAAGGTTTTCTGTCGCGGAAACAATCAAGGTGTTTATTTTGGAAGGGATTGTATGCTTTCAGGTGGCATAGAGGTCAGAACATCTGATTCTCATAGTATTATATCCCTGACGGAAAAAAAGAAGTTAAATTGTATAAAGGGGATTTTTATTGGTGATCATGTATGGATAGGTAAAAAAGCACTGATTCAAAAAGGTACCGTAATTCCAGAAGATAATATAATTGGGTTTGGTGCAATGGTAAACAAACCATTGAATGGTTCCAATAAGGTTTTTGCTGGTGTTCCTGTTAAAGAGATTAAATCTGGTGTAACTTGGTCACGAAGTGAATGCGAAGAAATTGCTATATCATCTCTTAACGACTGGCGTAACCTTCCATATGTTTGAGATAACACCTTTCCTCAGTAGATATGAATCTAATAGGAATTTGGTTGCTTTAACATAGGGGAATTGTTACATAATAAAAAACTGTAATTTTAATGTCTTAGAAAAATAAGTCTTACCGAAGAAGTCTTGAATTATTTTTAGACTAAATCCCCTTATGATATCATTCACGTAAGTAGGGGGGGGATTTATTTTCCAGTTAGTTTTTTTTCGATGTTTTGATAGTCCTTGGTTCGTATGACTGAGGACGTTTTTAGGAACATTGTTTTCATATTTTGGAGTGAGAGTTTCAGCTATTTCGTGCAATTATTGCATAATTATGTATTAAGCTTACATGTGACACGTGTGGACGCTAAAATCAACTCCACCAACGATTTTAAATAGTGGTCGGTATCTCTATTAACTGCGTGTAACGATACACTAATTTAGTCTGTACCCATCTTGGTTAGATGCCAACTCCCTGAAAGTATGAATCATTTATACCTGTTATCTAAAATTTAAGAATAAGACAGTTTCATCAATTTGGTCGTCTAAGTAGATGAGAGCTGCTTATCTCACAACATTAATAGGCATATCTATGTAAATGAGAAATTTCAGTATAAAGTTTAAATATGAAGACGATTGCGAGGTTCTTTATGAGCACGATTTAACAATAGGTTCAGAAAACACGATGAATACTGGCCTTTGCATAGTGATGAGATGGATGTACTAGATGTATTGCGAACAGCACGCTGATTATCAAAGCTCAGGATATGGTATAGAAATATCTGGAAGGGGGAATGTTCTACATTGATGTTAATAATATTGAAGGATATGCTGTTATCTAGGTTTTCATTATTGTCAATAAATTATTGCTCTCTAGAGAAATATGTTTTTCTGTTTGATTTTGAAATGGGGGTTCTATCGCTTTTGTGGTATAAATGTAAAGTTATTATCCTTACTCTCGTATTCAGAAATAAAATTCCCATAATAAACCCAATTCACCTGCGTCTTCACCAATAAATACCCCCGAAACTTCTTAAACAGTTTCATATCCGGTTTAAAGTCGGCCTGCCAGAACTGGTGCAAATGCCCTTGATACGTCAATCCTTTGATGTCGTACAGGGCATTGCCCATCACTTTGAGTGGTTTGTTATGAATCAGCGCAGAGATCCCCGCCGTACTGTTAATTGTCACTACCGCTTTTGCATGGCGTAATAATTCCGGCATCGGGAGATCGTGCACATAAATGACTCGCTCACCTAAGCCATATTCCTTACTCAACCGCTTAATTAATGGTCGATAGAGTCTGTGACCACGATCCATCGGATGATGTTTGATCACTAAATAACTTTCTTTCGGCGCTTTACGCGAAAATGAGTACATGACTTCATTAATATAGTCACGTACATCGTTATAACTGCTGTGGTTACGAATCTGGCTATCGTTATATACCTGCAAAACGGCAAGATAATAACGTTGATCCAGCTCGTTCATTAACCTCGGCAATACCTTACGCTGTGTTACCTTGTAAAGTTGCTTGCGCCAGTATGCACGAATCCAGCAACGAGCCTCATACCAGGGGGAAAACGATTTGTGGTGGCGGTAGCGAGGGAACTCATGACGGTAATGCCAACCCATCAGGTAATACCACATCGCATGGCCAATACGTTTCATCGTTGAAGGTTTTAAATTCTCAACGTGCGGCGCAGGCATATCTGGCAACTTACGATAAAAATCCGGGTCGCGCGGTAGCGATGAATATGCGTTTACTCCGCCTTCTTCCACGGTTATAAATTGCGGGCGTAAATATCCTTCTTCAAATGCCAGAAAGCGAACCCCTTTCGACGTTGCCCACCGTTTTGCTTCTTTGTGCAATGGGCGGCAGTCACCAAAGCAGAGGATGGTATCAAAGTCATATTGTCGGTGGAGATCTCGCAGCCAACCGGGAAACTCTTTCGGCGTTTGGTAGTAAGCCAGGTATTGTCGATGGCGGCAGTAAAAACGATCCCCACCGTTGAAGACAACATTCACAGCGTTACGGCCTAATGACTCTAACCATTCGGCGACGTCATTGAAAAAAGGTCCCATCGGTCCCTGCAAAAGCAGATATTTTTTACCCGATAATAAAATGGTTAGTGCGTTGTCTTGCATAAATAATTTGCGTAATAGTCAACTGTGAAATTGTTTAACCAAATCTGACCTTGCAGAACATAATTAATTTGCGGTAATAGCGTATTACCCGCCCCGCTTTTTTTCGGGTAATAAACATCGGCTTGCGCGGCGTCTGGATTAAATATTCCGCAGCTTCTTCAACCGTAATAGGTTGTAGCCGTGTTGGGTGGATATAGGTTGGATAAACAATCAACGCCTGATAGATCAGGTCTGCTAGCGTTAATCTGCGCTCGCGGCGCGGGCAGTGATGTTCATCAACGGTTAAACCCCAACCGGCGTAGAAGGGCAGGCCGTAACAATGAACTTGCTTGCCATGTAATAACGCTTCAAATCCCGACAGCGACGTCATGGTGTGCACTTCATCTGCGCGCTGAATGCATTGAATAATATCTGCATCCAGTGCCTGATAATTGGCAATTTCAGAGATCAATTTAGCCGGAATATTGCCCTTGCGATTTCCCACCAGTACATCCGGGTGCGGTTTATAAATAATGTAGGCGCGCGGATTACGCTCGCGTACTGTGCGCAATAACTCAAGGTTGCTCTTAATCGAGACAGTGCCTGTTTTAATAGATGCATCGTCCTCTACCTGACCCGGTACCAGGATGATTTTTTTACCTTTGGACTCGGCAGGCAGAGAGAAATCGGCCCCCAGGTTGTACTTGCTCAGTTTGCTTTCAACCAGTCGCTGGCGTAATTTTTCAGCTCGCATCTGCTGCGCCAGCGTTAACTGGCTATGATTCAGCAACACTTCCAGGTCGCTGGGGCGCGTGGCGTCATAGTAGATCCCGCGTTTATCCAGCACCAACGATAGCGGCGGCAACAGGTCAGAGCCAAGCCCGGATGAACGCAGAAAACCATCTTCCATTCGCCATAACGGCAGTGATTTTTGTTGCGCTTCGGCTTGCCATTGCTGTTCTCCCTTTACACCCCATACCACGCAAGCGGTGGCCGCGGTACAGCGACGTGAATAACTCAGCCGGTTTGTCGCCGTTCGTAAGAAAGGTTTCAGGATCGCCGACTTCCACAGCGTTAAGCCTGGCGCCCATAAATAGCCATTACGCTGTTGCTGATGGTGGCGCTGTAATTGTAGCCATTGCAGCACGGTAAACAGATCGCTCGCGGCCCCCGTTTGCGGGTCGATATAGCGACAGTAACGCAGGTATGCTGCGGCAAAAAGTTCTTCCAGCGTGGCAGAACCGCGTCGGGCAGATAACAAAGCGGACTGCGGATGGCGGTCGTCGGTTAAGCCCCAGCCTGCATACCAGGGCTGACCGAAACATGTTACTGGTTTTCCTGCCAGCAAGGCTTCAAAGCCGTATTGGGAGGTCACGACGTAAACCCGGAAAACGTGTCGCAACAGCGACTGCGGGCTGACATTCTCGGCAATCAAACGTACTCGTTGCGTGGCACGCAGATCAGCGAAATAACCTGTTTTCTTTCCTTCCAGGACATCCGGATGCACCTTCACCCAAATTTCGGCTTGAGGATTTTCCGCCATCGCGGCTTCCAGCATGGCAGCAAACTCATGCGGGCCAGCATTGCCGTACGTCACTGACATATCATTAAATGTCTGATCGACAACCAGAACGATGTCTGAATGTTCTGATTCATCAGCCACAAACGCAGGCGCCAGGTTATATTTCGATAAATCCCCGGTCACGATGGTGTGCATCGCTTCTCTGGCCTGGCTTATCAGAGCTGTATTTCCGGCTTTATTCTGTACCAGTTTCTCCAGCGCCGAAGGCATGCTGGCATCGTAGTAAATGCCGCAATCATCCACCACCAGAGAAAGCGGCGGCGCACCATTGACGCCAAGATCCAGCGAGCGCACAAATCCATCTTCCAGACGGATGACCGGTTTTCCCGCTGCTTTGGCGATTGCCACCGGTTTCGCCGCGCTGGGGCGATGCCCCCACACGGCGATAGCATCGACGTTTTGCGGAACAGGACGCAGCAGAGAAAGTTTCTGGCACGGTTGCGCCAGAAATTTCTCCAGATGCGGAATACGCCAGATGCCAGGCGAGTAAATGCCAATCATGCGTTTTCGGCCAGTTCCTGCGCCATCAGAGCGCGCACCTTTTCAAGGCATGCCGGGGTGTCGACGCCCGGACCGGTTGCGGCAACCTCAAATGTGCGAATGTTGATCCCCGCGTTCATTAACCGTAGCTGCTCCAGTGATTCCGCCTGTTCCGGCATGGACTCTGGCAATTGACTGTAGTTTTGCAGTACATCGCGACGATAAGCGTAAATACCGACGTGTTTCAGGTAGCGCGCTTTTTCAGCATTACGCGGATACGGAATCGGCGAACGGCTGAAATAAAGTGCATCCTGGCGGGTATTTACCACCACTTTTACCGTGCTTGGCTCGGTCGCTTCTTCGGCAGAAATCGCGTGGCATAGCGTTGCCACTGGCAACGCGGGGTCATCACGCATTCCTTGTAGCAGCGTTTCTACATCCTGCGGGCGAATCATGGGTTCGTCGCCCTGCAGGTTAATGTAGATATCTGCCTCGACTTTATGCATCACTTCGACCAGCCGATCGGTGCCGGATTCATGATCGGTACGCGTCATAATGGCTTTCCCGCCAAACGCCTGTACTGCCTGTTCAACGCGCGGGTCGTCTGTTGCCACCCAAACTTCTGCGACGCCCGCCACCTGTAACGCACGCTCGTAAACATGCTGGATCATCGGTTTGCCAACAATATCGAGTAGCGGCTTACCCGGCAGGCGCGAGGAGCCATAACGAGCCGGAATGACAATAACTGCTTTGCTCATTTCAACTCCTTACAAAGACAGAATCACTTTTGCCCCCACCGCCAGCTGATAGAGGATGGTGGAAATACCACGGGTAACTTCAATGTTTTTCGATTCATATTTCGGCAGAACCATAATCTCATCGCCAGGCTTGAGTGAATCCACATCTTCCGCGTTGACTGCCGCACCGTTCTGACGAATGACGATAATTCTGGCGTTACCCGATTTTTGCGTCAGGCCACCGCATTTCTCGATGTAATCCTCGGTGGTCATTCCCTTCTGCCAGCTCACCGCGTTCGGGAACAGCACCTCGCCATGAACCATAACCAGCGATGTTTTCTCCGGAATATTGATGACGTCGCCATCTTCAAGCAGAACAGAATCAATATTGGACTCGTTGAGGATCACTTCACCTTTCGGAACCACGGTGCGCGCTTTCGCCACAAAGCGGCTGATCAGTTGCGCTTCCTGCATTCGCAGGCTGGCTTCTTCTTTGGTGGAGGACTGGGCGGAAAGTGATGCTTCCTCCAGCTTTTGCAGCGAGAGATTCAGCATCTCTTTCTGACGCTGGGCCACTGATGGGCGATAAAGCTGAACCGCGTTCATCTGCGACATGCTGTTCGGGCGGACTTTTTCCAGAACCGCACGCATGGTGGAGCCATAAGGCAGCACCATGGCATGTTCGCCAGAGTGCGCGCCTTCAACCCGCACCTGAATGGTGCCGGCATAGCGGTCAGTGCTGACGATTAAGGTATCGCCATTTTGCAACATACGGCCTGGCGCTGAGCTTATCGGATAGTATTCGCTACGTTTTTGCAGCCCTTGTTTACGCATAATCGTAATGTGCGTCGCGCCAGGCTTAGGGCGCGCCCAGCTCAACGCTTCTGTTACAGGAATGCTGCTTTCGCGGAACTCAAAGTCGTAGCTGTTAAAGACATCGCCCTGGACGCTGAACGTATGTTGACGAGGCCCGACGATGATGGTGTCACCATCGGCGAACTGCGAAAGCCCCAGTTTACCGTTCAGCAGGAAGTCATACAGGTTGACATTGGAACGCACGCGGTTACCGCGCTTGACCACAATATCAACGTAACTTCCGCGCTCTGGATCAACGCCGCCAGCCTTGATCAGATAATTGAGTAACGAATCAGACGTCACACCGCCATACAGACCAGGATTTCGCACAAATCCGGTCACGTACACTTTTACTGGCTGCGCCTGTAATAAGGAGGCGTAGACGTTGACGTTGGATTGGTACACTTCCTTCACTTTGGATGTGACCAGGGTATTTAACTGACTATTACTGACGCCAGCAACTTTCACCGGACCAACGTTCGGCAGGAAAATATTACCTTTGGGATCAACCTGTAACGCACCATCAAAGGTGAACGCACCCCATAAACGAACCTGAATGCTATCGCCCGGATTCAGAATATAGTCAGGGTTGAATCCCACTGTCGCACCGCTATCCGCGCTGGTGCCGTTGAAAAGTTGAGCACCAAACATACGGCTCATTACCACCGGCGGTGCGGGCGGCGGGGTATTGTCGAAGCCGCTCATGTTTTGCGTATCCGACTTTTGTCCGCTCAGAATACCGGGCAGTGGTGCGGCTCCTGTCAGGTTTGGGTCAGCGTTAATATCAATGGCCGCGCTGGCCTGCGCCGCGTGACAGGCGGCAATCAGTAAAATTGATTTAAATAATTTCATCACAAACTCATTCAGCGACAGCGTTAATCTCGGTGATCTTCAATAACAGCCAGCAACAGTTTCAGGGTGCCGAACAGCAGGCAGCACACCAGTAACCAACAGGCGATCAAATAAGGGATGTTTGGAAAAGAGGATTCCTGCGGCAACTGTGGCGAACTGATCACAGACAGCACCTTGAGCTTACGAGCCGCTTCTACACGGGTCTTTTCAATGGAGGTCAGCGTCAGTTTGTAGAGCTCGGTGTTGAACTCTACTTTTGATTTGATTTCCTCAAAATCCACCGCCATACGGTTTAGCTTGTCACCCTGTGGCGCTGTGATTTTGCTTTTTTCTTCATCGATTTGTGCCTGCAATGACTGAATCGCATTACGCGCACTCACAACTTGCGGGGCGTCCTCGCGCAGATACGTCAGCAAGTTCCGCAGGTCCGCTTCCATCTGGATCTTCTGGCCCATCAGCGTATTCACTAACGTGCTCGCTGCCTGCGCCTGTGCCTGTGGATCCAGAACGTTGTTGTTGTCCTGATAAGAGAGCAGTTCCGCTTTGCTGGCGTCCAGACGCTGGCGTGCCTTTTCCATTTCCGTTTCCGCAAAGGCAAGCTGGTCACGCGCAATGCGATGTGACATCTCATTGATAAAGCGCTCTGACTCTTTCAGCACGGTCTGGTTAAACTTAAGCGCAAACTCCGGGCTAAAGCCCTGCGTCTGAATATTGAGCAATCCGGTTTTATCGTCATACGAAACGTTGATACGGTCCTTGTAGTACTTCAGGAAGCCTTCTGCGGTTTCATCCTTGCTAAGATGATTAAGAAAATCGAGCCCGCTGTGGCTAAACGCTTCGCGAAAATTCAGTTGCTTATCTAACGCTGCCAGCATATCTGGAGAGTTGATGTACTCTTTCAGATATAACGCATCCTCTGCGGAACTCGGGTTAGAGGCACCCAATAGCAGACCAAAATTTAAGCTGCCACTGTTTAAATCATCTGAGCGTTTAATGGCGACTTTCGACTCGCTCATATAGCGAGGCTGGCTGAAAATAGCCAGATAGATCAGCAGCACCGCCATCGGTGCCAGAATGATGATTTTCGCCAGGTGTTTTTGGATATCTGCCAGTGAGATGACAGACAAACGAGCACGCATCCAGGATACGGCAGACTTCACTTTTATCAACATGTAACGATTATCAGAGTTTCAGTGGGGCGCAAATTCAATGAGAGACTTAACTCTCGCGCCCTGTTGCTTAATTAGTCGAAAATGCGCACAAGACCAGTGACTTTGTTCGCCTTGTTGGTCACCAATAACGTCGAGACGCGGTGTTTTTGCATCTTTTCTTCCGCTTCGATGATCATGGTTTCTTCTGGCAACGTCAGCGGTTCACGCGTCATCATCTGCGCCGCCGTGGCGGATGTCAGAGAATCCTCTTTTTCCATAAAGCGACGCAGGTCACCGTCGGTGATAATGCCCGCCAGCTCGCCTTCTGCGTCTTCTACCATCACCATTCCCTGGCAACCGCTGGTGATACGTTGAATCACCGTTTTAAATGGCGCATCCAGATGAACCGAAGGGACATCATGCTGCATGACATCCGCAACGCGGGTCAGCAGGCGACGGCCTAATGAACCGCCCGGGTGATAGCGCGCAAAATCATTCGGCATAAATTTGCGTTGGTGGATCATGGCAATCGCCAACGCATCGCCGATCGCCATGGTCAGCGTGGTAGACGTTGTTGGTGCAAGATTATTCGGGCAGGTTTCATTCGCCATGTGGAGTTCCAGCACGGCATCGGCATTTTTCGCCAGCGTGGAATTTCCATTATTGGTTATGGCGATAATTCGGTTGCCGAAATTCTTCAGTGACGGGACGAGCTTGAGGATTTCATCTGTTTCGCCGCTGGCAGAAATAAGGATCAGAAGATCATAAGGCGTAATCATGCCCAGATCGCCATGGAAAGCTTCTGCGGGATGAATAAAGAAACTCGGCGTACCCGTAGAGGCCAGAGTAGCAGACATTTTTCGACCAACATGCCCTGATTTACCCATTCCCGAAAGAATAACGTGTCCTTTACAATTAATTATCAATTCAAGAGCACGTTGGTACTGAGTGGAATCCAGCTGTTTGGACAAATTTTGTAATGCAGCACCTTGTTCTGCCAGAGTCTGGCAAATCGAGGTAATTAAATATGGATCGATAGTACTGCTCTGGTCATCAGGGAAATGTCTTTCAGACATATCAACTCCTTTGCTCGGAAATAATGCCATAGTCACAACAAACCCGAACCAACAATAAATTATTGATATTAAATCAATTGGTTATAACAAAGTGTTTTAATGAATATAAAACCATGGTCAGCCCATGTGCTTATGTAGGGCTTATCACCTTCTTATTAAGTCGCAATGTCTCGTGGAAGTGCGAAGATGCTGCAATATTACAGGCGAGAAGGGGGAACCAAATTTTGCCCACCTATTTAACACACCCCTACATTATGAACAAGGAATTTAGGATTTTTATCAATCATTAAAATGTTTCGCGATTAACTATTAAGTCGAAAAACAATTTAGCGATTGATTGTTTGCTTATAAAAAAAGAACGTATGTCACTGTTATCAATAAATAAAACACGTCAGTAATGGCGATGATATTTTGTGATTAACTATTTAAGTTGAATATAATAAACAGATTGACAATCCCTCTGTAAAGCAGAAGAGAATAACAATTTTTTTGCGGTGAATATTGACTAGAATGATAGTTTTGCGCTTGATTATTTATGGCGATAAATATGTTTTTAAATCAAACAGGGGCGCATTTATCACCGTATATATTTTCCGTGGAAACTATTATTAAATTAAAAAATAATGGCGGGGATTATCATTCGCTAACCAATAACTGTGCACACTGATAAGGAAGTGCCTCGCATGAAGGCACTTCCAACAACCAACGAGCCCACTCTGGATTCAGAGTGGTTTGTTAATCGCGTCATAAAGATGGTTCAACGTTGTTAAGCGCTTTCTGTATATTTCTCTCAGGCAGGGTTTATCACTGCCACAACGGCGTCGTTCTGTCAGCCACTGTGCCTGTGATTCTTTTAGTTCCCCGGCGGCACCCATTGCGTAAAGCCCGTGGAGAAATTTGTATTTAACGCTCATCTCCACATCCATGTCATTGAGGGTACGCGATGCACAAATCGCTTTTTCATCCGCACTGTGGGCCAGCCGACAGTCAAAACTGGCTGCCGTGACAGAGAAAGCAGGCAACGTAATGATGAGAAATGCCGTAAGTATATTTTTCACTGGTTGGCTCCTTCAGATCGGATAACTGGCCCAGGAGCCATGGTCAGGACTCTGTTTCTCGTCAGCCTGAATCCTGTTGCTTCCCCGGTTTTTACTGACAGTTGACATTCGTAGTGAAACGGCGTCCAGCTAATCCCCCTACGGTACTGGCCATTGCCTGTCAGTAGTGCAGGTGAGATCAGTCGCTGCATATTATGTTTTCCCTGATCGAAAATAACCTTATCTACGTCGGGGTACTGCTTCTGCAGCTCTTTTATTGCGAGCGGTCGGCAAATAAATTCGGCTACGCGCTGAGCTTCAGTCCAGTTGTTATTGACAAAATTACGGTCATTCTTCCCTTTTACCTCACGATTGATAACGCTATTCAGATGTTTTACCTGGACAGAGTTCAATGTGACGTTCGTTGCAAATGCAAATCCGGTATACATACAGGATATCGCAGTAATAACAACCAAATACTTACTAATCCGAAATACTCCATTACGCATAAGTACCTACTTTTACTGTGCAATTACAATGTCTATGTGAATATAAGTGGTGAAAATAAATAATTTGCTGCGCTGCATCAATGTTTATGCTTAATCAGAGTATTCCTGAAGGTGCTTCTGGATGCAAAAATGCAAAATTCTGATTACCTGAAATAAAAATATTAATAAGTAAATCTTCTTTCTACGGTATTTAACCTAATAGAAACTGGTTTGACTTTAAGCTGGAGCGTACAAAGAGGAAATGCCAGTGCATGGTGAATATTCACGGTTTACTATAGTGATGGATTTTATATACAAACGAATTACTTCGATATTACATCGCAAAAACACTCAGGGCTGCCGCCTGAGGATCATGAAGAATGTTGTTATATAATAAGTCAGCATTTCGCACTTTGTACAATCTGGGTTAGGGTATAAAAAATAATGTAGTTACGTAATGAAAATATAATTCAGAACATGTATAAAGTCGTTTTTTAATTGCTTGATATGTCTAAAATTATTCTTGTTTTTTGGCAGATTTCTTATTGTTTTTTATATTCAATTTATTGATCTATATTGTTTTTTTGGAATTGATATTGCCCTAGTATCCGGTTAAGGAAATATTGTTGTTAATTTGACTTTAACTGAATTACGTGAGGGAACTATGAGTGACAGCTTCCAGCGGGAGATCCCGAAGGCCCGTATTAATCTAAAATTAGAACTGCATACAGGTGGCGCAAGCAAAAAAATGGAATTACCCCTTAAGTTACTTATTGCGGGTGATTTTAGTAATGGTCAGGAATCCGCGCCATTATCAGAGCGTAAAAAAGTTAATCTTAACAAAAATAACTTTGATGCAGTCCTTTTTGATTATTCGCCAAAAGTAAATCTTATCGTTAAAAATACGCTTGCTGATGACGATAGCGAAGAAAGCATCAAACTGACATTCCGCAGTATAAAGGATTTTTCCCCGGAACAAGTCTCCCGGCAAATACCGCAACTGAAGGCCATGCTTTCCATGCGTAATTTACTTCGTGATTTAAAAGCAAATCTTCTGGATAACCAGGCTTTCCGCAAAGAACTGGAAAATATTCTGCTGGACCCGGCATTAAGCGCAGAACTCAGAGCCGAACTCTCAGCCCTGGCCCCAAAACAGCCATAACGATCATGACGATTTAACGGATTAATAAGGAATATGTTGATGTCTGTAAATAATGAGAATGCCACTGCTGGCGAGAGTGTGGTCCTTGAACGTCCTGTGGCAAATGGAGTTTATGCGTCCCTGTTTGAAAAAATTAATCTGAGCCCAGTCTCAGAGTTGAGTGCACTGGATATCTGGCAGGATGCACAGGCGATGTCGGATGCAACCGCGGATGAACGTTTAACGGCCGGGATGCAAGTGTTCCTGGAATGTCTGACTAAATCCGGCTCTAAAGTTGAAAAGCTCGACAAAAATTTGATTGACCACCATATCGCTGAACTGGATTACCAGATAAGTCGTCAACTTGATGCAGTTATGCATCATGAGGCCTTTCAGGCGGTAGAAAGCCTGTGGCGGGGCGTGAAATCGTTGGTTGATAAAACCGATTTCCGCCAGAACGTGAAAGTTGAACTGCTGGATATCTCTAAAGAAGACCTGCGCCAGGATTTTGAAGATAGCCCGGAAATTATCCAGAGTGGTTTGTACAAACACACATACATCGATGAGTATGACACGCCGGGCGGCGAGCCGATTGCCGCGCTGATTTCCTCTTACGAGTTTGATGCTTCTGCGCAGGACGTGGCGCTGATGCGTAATTTGTCAAAAGTGTCTGCTGCGGCACATATGCCCTTTATCGGTTCTGCGGGGCCGAAATTTTTCCTGAAAGAGTCAATGGAAGAGGTCGCGGCCATCAAAGATATTGGTAACTACTTTGACCGCGCCGAGTACATTAAATGGAAAAGTTTCAGGGATACGGACGACTCCCGATACATGGGGCTGGTCATGCCTCGCGTGCTGGGCCGTTTGCCGTATGGCCCGGACACAGTACCGGTTCGTAGTTTTAACTATGTTGAAGAAGTGAAAGGCCCGGATCACGATAAATACCTGTGGACCAATGCCTCCTTCGCTTTTGCGGCCAACATGGTGAAAAGCTTCATCAACAACGGCTGGTGCGTGCAAATCCGTGGTCCACAGGCCGGTGGTGCAGTGCAGGACTTGCCCATTCATCTGTATGATCTCGGCACGGGTAATCAGGTCAAAATTCCGTCAGAGGTGATGATCCCGGAAACCCGCGAATTTGAATTCGCAAATCTTGGATTTATTCCCCTGTCGTACTACAAAAACCGCGATTATGCCTGTTTCTTCTCGGCGAACTCCACGCAAAAACCTGCGCTCTACGACACTGCTGATGCCACTGCTAATAGCCGCATCAATGCGCGTTTGCCGTACATCTTCCTGCTGTCGCGAATCGCTCATTACCTGAAGCTGATTCAACGGGAAAACATTGGTACAACCAAGGATCGTCGTCTGCTGGAACTGGAGCTTAATACCTGGGTTCGTGGTCTTGTGACAGAAATGACCGATCCGGGCGATGACTTGCAGGCTTCTCACCCGCTGCGTGACGCGAAAGTGCTGGTGGAAGATATCGGGGATAACCCAGGCTTCTTCCGCGTGAAACTCTTTGCCATCCCCCACTTCCAGGTGGAAGGGATGGACATCAACCTATCACTGGTTTCCCAGATGCCAAAAGCCAAGTCGTAAGGCGAGGGGAAATCAAGGATGAAAATTTTTCGCCCACTTTGGGAGGACGGGGCTGCGCTGGCCCCGCAACAGTTCCAGCAGCAGGCCCGCTGGAATGCGCAGGGGCAGTGGAATCGTGATCCGTCTTTTATCCCGCCAATGCTCTCGGTTGCGGCGAGCCCTTCGCTGGTGGCTGAACTGAGCTATCTGTTGGTCCGCCTGCAAGCACGACGTCGGCGTCTGATGGCGATGCGTCGTGATGCATGAAACCGGTGACGTACCGGAAAGCTGTTTTGCGGTACAGGGCTATGGCGAAAGCCGTCCGATCGCAACCAATGACACCCCGGAGGGCCGTGCGGTCAACCGCCGTGTCGAAATCAGTCTGGTACCGCAGGCTAATGCCTGTCAGATACCAGGACACACCCTGGCGTCATCGCAGGATGATGGCGCATCACAACATAATGGAGAGTAATTCCATGGCAATACCTGTTTATCTTTGGCTGAAGGACGATGGCGGCGCGGACATCAAAGGGTCTGTTGACGTTCAGGATCGTGAAGGCAGCATCGAAGTCGTGGCTCAGGAACACAACCTGTACATCCCGACTGATAACAACACAGGCAAACTGACCGGCACCCGTATCCATACCCCGTTCCTGTTCACCAAGGAAATCGACTCCTCCAGCCCGTACTTGTACAAGGCAGTGACCACCGGTCAGACCCTCAAGTCTGCCGAATTCAAGTGGTACAAAATCAACGACGCAGGCCAGGAAGTGGAGTACTTCAACACCAAACTTGAGAACGTGAAAGTGGTGAAGGTGAATCCTGAAATGTATGACATCAAGGATCCTTCTAAAGAGAAGCACAACCACCTTGAGCGCATTGAACTGCGTTACGAAAAAATCACCTGGACCTACAAAGACGGCAACATCATTCATTCCGATTCCTGGAACGAACGCGCCACCGCCTAAGCCACGAGCGGACAGAGTTTCTCTGTCCGTTTTTTGTTTTTGCTGAACGTCTGAAGCCAACGGGCTTTCAGCAAAAACTCCACAATCTGTCAGCACGACCGTATGCGCTTTGGTCTTCCTCACGGAAAACAGCGAGGGGCGGTAGTGTGTTCAGAAACCGACAAAGAGAGATATTCATGGAAAATCCAGCCATTTTGCTGCGACGTCTGAATCCTTATTGCGCCCGTGCGATGGAAGGCGCGGCTTCACTCTGTCAGATTCGCGCGCATGCGGAAATTTTGCCAGAGCACTGGCTGCTGAAACTTCTTGAGCAGGGCGAGGGGGATCTCACCGTGCTGGCACGCCGCTACGAGTGGGACATGGACACTCTCTGGCAAGATTTACTTGCCTGGCTCGACAAACAACCGCGCTCGGTGCGCCATCGCCCGCAGCTTTCAGAAAATATCCAGGTATTGATGCAACAAGCCTGGCTGATTGCCTCACTGGCGGGAGAAGAACAGATTCGAAGTCACCACCTGCTGATGGCGCTGGTGGCTAAACAGAAGCTGGTGCGCTGCGATGGTCTGTGGCCATTGCTGACTCTGGGCCAGAGCCAGTTAGAGTGCCTGCGCCCGCTACTGGATGCTCAATCAGACGAGCGTGCGCAGGTACAGCAGGAAGCCGAACTCACGGGGAGCCATGGTGGGGACGTGGAGTTTATCGGGCGTCCAGTCGGGAGTGAGATGAAAGATGGGGAACTGAGTCCGGCGCTGCAGAATGCGCTGGATAAATTCACCCATGACGTCACCGCCCAGGCGCGTGAAGGCAAAATTGATCCGGTATTTGGCCGCGATAGTGAAATCCGCCAGATGGTGGACATTCTTTCTCGTCGCCGAAAAAACAACCCAATCCTGGTCGGTGAGCCAGGTGTCGGGAAAACCGCACTGGTAGAAGGTCTGGCGCTCAGAATCTCTGACGGTAATGTCCCTGAATCCCTCAAACCGGTGGTGCTACGCACTCTTGACCTCGGGCTACTGCAGGCGGGGGCGGGAGTGAAGGGGGAATTTGAGCAGCGCCTGAAAAACGTGATTAATGCTGTACAGCAGTCTCTGGTACCTGTCTTGCTGTTTATCGATGAGGCCCATACCATCATCGGCGCAGGTAACCAGGCGGGTGGTGCTGATGCTGCCAATCTGCTGAAACCAGCCCTGGCGCGCGGTGAGTTACGTACCATCGCCGCGACGACCTGGTCTGAGTATAAACAATACTTTGAGCGCGATGCCGCACTCGAACGCCGCTTCCAGATGGTGAAAGTTGACGAACCGGACGACGACACGGCTTGTCTGATGTTGCGTGGCCTGAAATCCCGGTATGCCGAACATCATAATGTGCACATCACTGATGATGCGGTGTGCGCTGCCGTTACGTTATCCCGACGTTATCTGACAGGCCGTCAACTCCCGGACAAAGCCGTTGACCTGCTCGACACTGCAAGCGCTCGCGTGCGTATGAGTCTCGACACCGTACCCGAACAGTTGACCCGTATCCGTTCCCGGATTACCTCTCTTGAAATGGAGAGACAAGCGCTACAGGAAGACATTACCGTCGGTAATCAAAACCACGGTGAACGCTTGACGGCAATCGAACAGGAAGAGAAAAACGTCATCGTTGAACTCCACGAACTTGAAACCCAGTACGGCCAGGAACTGAAACTTACTGAGCAACTACGGGAAAGTCGCCAGGACATTTCCCGTCAGAGCGAAACGCATGCCCTACAACAGGAGCTGAACGGTTTACAGCAGGGCAATCCGTTGTTGTCGGTGGATGTGGATGTGCGCACTGTTGCAACAGTGATTGCCGACTGGACCGGCGTGCCGCTTTCTTCGCTGATGAAAGACGAACAGACCGAACTGCTTACCCTGGAAAATGAAATCGGCAAACGTGTAGTCGGTCAGAATGTTGCGCTTGAAGCCATCGCCCGGCGCCTGCGCGCCGCTAAAACCGGCCTCACCTCTGAGAATGGTCCACAGGGTGTATTCCTGCTGGTTGGTCCAAGCGGTGTAGGAAAAACTGAAACCGCGCTGGCGCTGGCGGATGTGCTGTACGGTGGCGAAAAATCGCTGATTACCATTAACCTGTCGGAATACCAGGAGCCACACACAGTTTCCCAGCTGAAAGGTTCTCCACCTGGTTACGTCGGCTACGGCCAGGGCGGCATCCTTACCGAAGCCGTACGTAAGCGTCCGTACAGTGTGGTGCTGCTCGATGAAGTCGAAAAAGCGCACCGTGACGTGATGAATCTGTTCTATCAGGTATTCGATCGTGGTTTTATGCGCGACGGCGAAGGGCGAGAAATCGACTTCCGTAATACCGTTATTTTGATGACCTCCAACCTCGGTAGCGACCACCTGATGCAGTTGCTGGACGAACAACCGGAAGCCACGGAGGCAGACCTGCACGAACTGCTGCGCCCGATACTGCGCGACCACTTCCAGCCCGCGCTGCTCGCCCGTTTCCAGACCGTGATTTACCGTCCGCTGGCAGAAGCAGCCATGCACACGATTGTGGAGATGAAACTCTCCCATGTCAGCCAGCGCTTACAGCGCCACTACGGCCTGACCACGCTGATTGACGAAAGCCTGTACGATGCGCTGACCGCAGCCTGCCTGTTACCGGACACCGGGGCGCGCAATGTCGACAGCTTACTCAACCAACAAATTCTGCCGGTGCTGAGTCAGCAATTGCTGACTCATATGGCGGCGAAACAAAAGCCAGCGTCGTTGACGCTGGGGTGGAATGATGAAGAAGGGGTTGTGCTGGAGTTTAAATATGACTGAAGGAACCTTATGAGTCTGACAGATACCATCTTCAGCACGGCGAAAGTGGTAGTGACAGACCCGGTCGCCAGCACGAACCGTGATGCGGTGGAGGTCAATTGATGAGCACGTTAAATGCCCTGGTTAGCGCCTGTCAGACAGAGCCGACAACACTCCTTGACGCGACCCGTGAGCGAGTAGCGCAGTGGAGCAATTGGCTGCAGCCGTTACCCGGAGAGTCATCAGTGGGGGATGACCCAGGTTATGACGATGGCTTCCAGCAAATGCGCGAGGAGGTCAACAAACTTTCCGGGGCGGATACTGAGCTTATCTGCCAGTTGGCGGAGAAAGTGCTCACCACCACCGCTAAAGACATTCGTGTGGCGACGTATTACTGCTGGGCCAGGTTGCATCGTGAAGGCGAGCAGGGGCTGGCAGAGGGACTCGAACTGCTGGCGGGTCTGATAGACCGTTTCGGTGTGCAACTGCATCCACAGCGCAACCGCAGCCGTAAGGCAGCACTGGAGTGGCTGGCAGGTTCACGCATGACGGATTCTCTTTCACTGTATCCGGAAGTGGTCAGGGAAGATGCGCTGCGCACCATCGGTGCGCTGCTACTGATAGCGCAGCTCACCGAACATGAGCCGGATGAAACCCGCCCAGAACTTAACGCGCTGTATGGTGCGCTGGAAAACCGCCTGCAGAAAGCGGGCGGTGTGGATGCAGTTGTACCGCAGAACGCCAGTACTACTGAGACACTTTCCACGGCGAGCCACAGCGATGCTCCAGCTATCGGGAGAATCACTTCCGGTCAGGATTTGCTGGCGCAGGCGCGCACACTCAGCGAATACCTGCGCGAACAGCCCGACGGTTGGTTGTCGGCGCACCATCTGATGAAAAGTCTGCGTCACGATACCCTGCAGGCTATTCCGGCTCCAGATGCACAGGGGCGAACTCGCATCGAACCCCCAAGAGCAGACCAGCGAGCGCTGCTCAAACGTCTGTACCTGCAGCAAAACTGGGCTGAAATTCTGGAAACGGCAGACAGTACTTTTTCCCGCGGTGCTAACCACCTGTGGCTGGATCTGCAATGGTATATCCACCAGGCGCTGACGAAGTCCGGTAAGGAGATAGTGGCTGACATTATTGCCGCTGATCTGAAGGGGCTACTGACCCGGCTATCCGGGCTGGAGACGCTGGCATTCAGTGACGGTACGCCGTTTGCTGATGAAGTGACGCTGAACTGGATCCAGAAGAGCGTACTGGATACCACCGCTGGGTGGGGCAAAGAAACGCCTTCCGCCCGTATGGCCGAAGTGAATGACGACATTCTGGCTCTGGAGTCGGAAGCCGTGGCGCTGGCGGACAGCGAAAGCCCGGATGCGGCACTGAGCTGGTTACAGCATCGACCAGGCATCGCCACTGCGCGGCAGCAGTGGCTGCTGCGCCTGCTAATGGGGCGTATTGCAGAACAGTACGGAAAAAATGAGCTCGCGGTGCACCTGTTTGCAGAGCTGGGTGAGCGTGCCAGAGAAGTGGCCCTTAGCGACTGGGAACCCGAGCTGCTGTTTGAGGTACAGGCCCGTCATCTGAAACTCCTCAGACTGAAAGCCAGTCGCAGTGAGGCTGACAAGATTCGCCTCGGGCCTGCTATGGAAAAATTGCTAGGCGGGCTGATTCAGCTCGATCCGGCGCGGGCCGCGGTGTTATGTGGTTAGAGAAAGTTATTGGCTGGATAAAAGGAGGATGAATAAGCGTGGCTCATAATTTATCGCAAGGTACTTTCTCACATTTTTTTATCTGGTCAGTCATTCAGAAAAATAACTACTGAATTTGAGATTTTAAATGAGGAGATAAAACCTATGTCTCTGACTACTCGCGAAGTGGTGAGATAACTTCCACTTTTGGGGAAGAAAACATTGTTTCCTATATTTTGAGTAACTATTTTATGGAAGATTTAACCCTGCGTTATTACGACGCAGAAATGCGCTACCTGCGTGAAGCCGCGAAAGAGTTTGCACACAATCATCCGGACCGGGCAGCGATGTTAGACCTGGATAAGGTCGGCACTCCGGATCAGGTGAATAACACCTGGCGGATCGTGTTGAGTCGTGACGACCTTGACCCGGATTCAGCCAGAATCATTGAAGCAGGGAGTGAACGGTTGACTCTGAAGGCGTTGAAAGATGAATGACACTCCGCGTCCGTCGCTATATGAAACCCTGTTTGGGAATTTTACCGGAGGTCAGGATCTGAATCAGGTTAGCGAACAGAACCAGATAATCCTCTCAGTACTGGACAATATGCAGCGCATTCTTAACAGTCGTGCCGGCACGCTGGCGCATCTGCCGGACTATGGTCTACCGGATATGACCAAAATTCTCCAGGGAATGCCGGGAACGGCGCATGAAATGATGGGGACGTTATCAACCGTACTGCTCAAATATGAGCCGCGCCTGAAAAAAATAACCGTTGTTCTGCTGGAACAGGCAGTCCCTGGCGAGCTGTGCTATGCCATTGACGCTGAACTCAAAGATGTTGGTCTGGTGCGTTATGGCACTGAATTTATGCCTGAAGGGCGAGTCCTGTTGAGACACCTGAAACAGCAGTATCTCGACACGGCAGCTCGTATTTAAGGTCTGGTTTTAGCGTTTCTCCCTAAACCCGTCAGTATCTGCTACGCCCTGAATATGCAGAACACCAAGCTGCATAAACAATCATCTTCTATAACCGCAAGTACGTCAGATGGATAACTGGTCATGAATGACATTACCCCACGTAGAATTAAAACCGGCGGTGACCCGCGCAGGCTACCGGATTATGCCGCTTTGTGTGATGAACTCAATAAGCTAACGCATCCGGCACGTCCTGATGTGAACTGGCGTTATGCTGAAAAACTGTGTCTCTCACTGTTTGAGCAAAATGGTGTTGAGCTGCAGACAGCGGCCTGGTATACGCTGGCCCGTACGCAGCTGGCCGGATTGTTTGGTCTGAATGAAGGGCTGGCAATACTGGAGGCTCTGATAAGCCATCAGTGGGGCGTGCTTTGGCCACAGCCTGTCCATGTTCGGATTGAGATCCTCAGTAATCTGAGCCAGCGTTTGCAACAACGGATGCGCTCACTTCCGCTGAAATACAGCGACCTTAGCCAACTGTATCGGGCAGAGCAACTGCTTACCCGTTTGGGGGCAGTTTTACAGCGCCTGGAACTCAGACATCTCAGTCAGCTGGATACATTGCGTACCCTGATACATAACAACGCTGTCAGGCTGGAGAACAGCGATGACACAATCTGTACAGGGGCGACAATTCAGTCGGGTATCGTTTCGCATGATCCGGTCATGAATGACGTGGGTATAACAACAGGTTCCCATACTGGTCGTTCGTTTGAAGATATCCGGACGCCAGACAGTGCAGTGCAATGGGTGTACGTTACGCAGCCGAACGTGGAGGTACTGTCGGCAATACCTGAGCCAGTAAAAAAATGGAAATCTTTTGTCGGTGGGATGTGTACCATGCTGGTGATAGGTGCAGCAACACTATGGACGTGGCAGTTTTTGCATCGGCCGGACCCGTTACAAACCCAGTTTACTGCCTCTCTGGCACCGTTACCCGCAGTACTCACGCCTGAACAATTGGATTTATTGCGTCAGCAATCGCCGTTGCCACAAGCTTTAATTACGCAAACACAACAGCAGCTTACGCTTCTGGACAAGCTACCGCTGGACTGGCTCATAACCCGGGAAAGGCAGCTTGTCGAACAGGCCCGGGTGATATGGCCGGAGCGCGCAAAGCCCCTGATACAGCAGTGGCAGCAACAATTTAATGTCGCTGCGTTGCCGACAGAAAATTTGAATGGCTGGCATCAGGGAATGGTTACGCTACAGAAACTGAGTGAACGACTGAACGGACTGGATGAGCATAAGGGGAAATACATGACGGTCAGTGAGCTGAAGTCAGTGGTGTTTTCAACGATACAGTCTTTTAATCAATCCATACCGGCTGAAGAGCAACTGCGGATACTGGAACAGTCGTCGGCGGGACAACCACTTCCTCCTGCCGCAGGGGCTGAGGCAGAGATGCATCTGAAACAGCTCATCGCCAGATATGCCGACATTAGACAGAATGCTTTGAAATTAAAAGGCGTTAACGATTACGAATGACCTGTAGCAACGATCTGAAATTTACCGTAGCCAGAAAAAGAAAAAGCCCCGCTTTGCAGCGAGGCCTTATAAATTTGGTGCCGGACTCGGAATCGAAGATTGCTTCTATCATGTTGATATAAATCTGATTTGTTTGGTTTGGTGAAAAATGTACCCTCTTTTGTACCCTCAGTCCCTTTTGCAGTGAAAAAGGAATCAAACCCGGAAATTGGGAGATGAGGTGAAAAGGGGGACGCATATCCTGGTCCATTTCAGTATGTGTTATCTCTGGTTTTTGCCGTTTCTGCTGTTGTATACCCACTCAGCAATAAACTGTTCCGCGGGTAGTGGAGGTGCATAGCGGTATCCCTGCAGATAGCTGCTTCCTTTCTCTGTCATGAACAACTCCTGTGATTCGGTTTCAATGCCTTCGGCAATGATATCAATACCTAACCGACGAGCCAGCTCAATAACATTTTCTACTATATGCCCGGAGATTTCATCCACGCCGACCATTTGTACAAACCCTTTATCGAGTTTGATGTAATCGACGGGAAACGACTGCAGGTAGCTGTGGGTTGCATAGCCAGTACCAAAATCATCCAGTGCGAACAATACTCCCTGTTGATGTAATTTCGCAAATAACGCTTTTGATTCTGCTGTGACGGATAGCTGGTTTCGTTCAGTCAGTTCCAGAACCAGTTTCACTTTCCCTTTCGGGAAGGTGGATAGAAACTTCATACAGCTATCTTCCAGTTCCGGGGACAGAAAATGCGCTGGTGAAATATTGATCCCAATATGAAATTGATCGGGTAAAAAATCTGCAACAGAGTTAAGGCTATGTTCGACCTGAGACATCAACTGTTGCGTTATCGGGGCAATTAATCCGGTGGACTCTGCCAGCGGGATAAACTGATTTGGTGGGATAATCCCGCTGACGGGGTGATGCCAGCGAATCAGTACTTCGCAGCCGGTCAGCTGGTGATTTTTAGCGGAAATGATGGGTTGAAAATAAGGTCTGAACTCTCCGTGAGCAAGTGCATTTTTCAGCATATCGAGCGGGGTGGATGGACGACGGCGGGACAGCAGAAAGGCTGTGAGTATTCCACCGAAGATGGCAACAGGGAACATATACCAGGCCTGTCTCCAGGCGTAGATAAGTTGCATTTTCACCGGGATGGTATAAATCAGGGAGAACGGATATTTTTTTGAATGACTTTCTTTTTGTATGCCGCTGTCGTCCGGGAGCAGAGTGACATTTTTTCCGCTGGCTGACAGGACCGTGTTTCCCAAATGGAATTGTATTGCAGGAACCGCATGAACCACAGAGATGATGTCCTGAATAAAATAATAATCCGTGGCGGTAATGACCGTACCGTTTTTGTAAGGTGTTTTTAACAGGATCCAGGGCAGAGTACCTGTATCTTCAGGAAAACGAATCAGCATATCGTGCCGCCACCGTTCCTTTTCAGCAACTGGACCGACAGGCAAACCGGGGTGGGTGCTGCAAAATACAGCCTCTTGTCTTGCCAGGCTTAGTGCACGAAGTTGGGGGCGCTTCAGCAGCAGATTGCTTAATTCACGCTGAGTATCTGCGTTACAGTTATTCAGAAGCAAATGTTCTGCTTCCGGGCTGATGCTGTTGTTCTGATTGAGAATGTTTTCTATATAGCCAAGTGCGAAATTAACTCTGGTCTGGCTGTCATTCACCAGCTCTGCTTTTTTCCAGAAAAATGTCAGCAGAACAATGAACAGAAATACCAGGCCACCTGCCACCATAGCTGGAGTATGTTTTTTTACAAATAATCTGGAAAACATGGTTTTTTGCTCTGAATGACGCCAGATTTATCAGAATGTTTTTGTGTATGTACTGAGTCTGTGCTTTGGGTTAAACGGACGATAAGGTTTCCGGATAGTATTTCGCAATAATATCATTCAGCCTGTCAACCAGTTCTGGTTTCCTGAACGTGATGTGCGCGGAGCCTTTCTTAAAGTATCTGATGCTGAACATCTCATCTTCATAGCACTCTTTACCCTGAACAGACCGGATGTGATCATCCAGATGAATGGTGATGTTTTCCCGGTTGTCGGGGATCGGTTTACCGCTGAACAGGTGCAACATTCTTTCCAGATCGGCGAGTCGGTCAGCCTGTTGCCCGGTGATAAGATGAAATCCCCACCGGTCCCACCTTACCAGGTTGTTAATGATAATTTTACTGCCAAATTTACAGGGGCAATTAGTTTTGTAATTCCAGCTCAGTCCCCTGAAGACGTTGATCACCCCTCGCTCAAACACTTCATCTTTGTTCTGGTGCAGTTGTTTAAATGTGCTCAGAATGTTCGCTTCGCTGATTTCCGGAAAATTATCGTATTCCAGTGACCGGTACCATGTCTCACGGGCCTGCGCATCCATTAATGACAGCATCCCGGAACGTTGCATCAGGTCACGCCAGA